>CAYZEZ010000001.1:0-49404 GCA_964477295.1 uncultured Bacteroides sp.
GCCCTGTCCACCCAGTGTATAGGCTGCCCTGATAATTATAGGAAATCCAAGATTTTTTGCTGCCTCCACTGCCTCCCTGGAACTTGTTACAGCCTTGCTCCTGGGTGTATGAACATCTATTTCCTTGAGCTTGTTAACGAAATGTTCCCGGTCTTCTGTATTAATGATAGCCTGGATAGGTGTTCCCAAAACTTCAACATTGTATCTGTTCAGCACACCCAGCTGGAAAAGTTCTATCCCACACTTCAGGGCTGTCTGGCCTCCGAATGACAACAAAATTCCGTCCGGCTTTTCCTTCTTGATAACCTGTTCCACGAAATATGGCGTAACAGGCAGAAAGTAGATCTTATCTGCAATTTTTTCTGATGTCTGTACAGTGGCAATGTTTGGATTAATCAATACGGTCTTAACATTTTCCTCCTTCAGGGCTTTCAGGGCCTGTGATCCCGAATAATCAAATTCACCGGCCTCTCCAATTTTCAGGGCGCCTGATCCAAGCACAATAACCTTACTGATGTTTTCTTTCATTCGTTTTAAAAATTTGTGATCATATGATTACTAATAATCATGCTCGTTCATAAGAAGCTAAATAACAATAATTACGATTAATACAGAGGGGAATGATACCATGATCCAACAGGCTTTGCAGATCCCACCATCGACCAGTATGCATTATTACGGGGTACCTCACGACGCGATAAAAATACAGTTTTTTTGCAAATATAGAAGAAGTTGCTAATAAATGCATATATTTGCAATTAGAACGTATAAATATACATTCATGAAATCAAAAACTCAGCGATTACTGGTTATACGAAAGATCATCGAAGGCGAAAAGATCACAAGCCAGGAAATGTTACTGGAAAAACTCGCTGATAAAGGTCATGTCGTTACTCAGGCTACCTTATCACGCGACCTGAAATTCCTAAGAGTAGGAAAGGTTCCGGATCGCAGAGGGTATGTTTACAGGTTGGCCGAGGGCGAGACAGGGCCACTCAACGGGAATAACACCATTCTATACCCTTTAAATGGTTTTATATCTATTGAATTTGCACATCACCTGGGTGTGATCAGGACCATGCCCGGATCGGCTAACAGCATTGCATACCAGATTGATCACATGGAGGCTTTTGAGATTTTAGGTACAGTGGCAGGAGATGATACCATTTTAATCATTCCCCGAGAAGATGTGACTAAAGAAGATGTTATAAATGTATTGGTTCAAATAATACCGCAGATAGCAGAAACAGTATAAATCATGGATAAATTTAATATTGCAATTGCAACGGAAAAACATTTGGAATTTGTTCCTTTCATTGAAGAAGCTATCATCATAGCTTCAAAGGTGAAAGGTACAGGGATAGCTAAACGTTCTAAAGAGTATATTACAGATAAGATTATTAAGGGCAAAGCCGTTATAGCGGTTCATGAGGATGGATGCTTTGCTGGATTTTGCTACATAGAAACCTGGGGACATGAGAAATTCGTGGCTAACTCCGGATTAATCGTAGTTGAGAAATACAGGGGCAGAAAGCTGGCCTATCAGATCAAGAGTGAAGCCTTCAGGTTATCGAGAAAATTATACCCATCGGCCAAAATATTCGGTCTGACCACCAGCCTGGCTGTCATGAAAATAAATTCGTCGCTTGGTTACCAACCGGTTACGTTTTCCTTGTTAACCGATGACGATGAATTCTGGAAGGGATGCCAGACCTGTTCCTATTATGATATACTGTTTCGGACTAACCGGAGCTTGTGTCTTTGCACAGGTATGTTATACGATCCTTCTGCTGAGGGAAAGGGAAAAAACAGCATTGCCTCAAAGAAACGAAATGGTAAAAAAGCAATTAAGGAAAAGAAAGGATTGACCAAAGATTTGATATCAAAAAAGAAATAGCATTTAACAAATAAATCAATAATAATGAAAGAGAAAATAGTACTGGCATTCAGCGGGGGACTGGATACTTCTTTTTGCGTAAAATACCTGTCCCTGGAGAAAAACTTCGAGGTACACAGTGTTTTTGTCAATACAGGTAGTTTTTCAGACAAGCAGGAGAAGGAGATCGAAAAGAAGGCATATTCCCTCGGTGTTGCAATGCATAAGGCCATTGATGTTTCGGATGCCTATTACAACCGCTGCATCCGGTACCTGATTTTTGGAAATATGCTGAGGAACAAGACATACCCTATGTCGGTAAGTTCTGAGCGGACCTTCCAGGCCATGGCTGTTGCCGAATACGCTTCACAAAATGGGATCGGATACATTGCCCATGGCAGCACAGGGGCAGGCAACGACCAGGTAAGGTTCGAACTGATTTTTAATATTGTAGTCCCGGACATACAGGTTCTGGCACCCATCAGGGATCTGCAATTGTCGAGGGAGGAGGAAATAGAATACCTGAAGAAATCAGGGGTCAGTGAATCTTTCGCACAATATGAATACAGCATTAACCAGGGACTCTGGGGTACATCTGTTGGAGGGAAAGAGACATTGACTTCAAACCAGGGATTACCGGATAAAGCATTTCCCGGACAGAAAGAGATTGATGAAAGCCTTCAGATTGAGCTTGAATTTTCAAAAGGGGAGCTGGTTGGTGGTGTGGAGACCATTAAAAACATCGGGAAGCTGGGATCGTCGTTTGCCATTGGCAGGGGAATTCATGTGGGTGAAACAATCATTGGCATCAAAGGAAGAGTTGGTTTTGAAGCAGCCGCGCCCATGATCATAATCCAGGCTCACCAGGTGCTGGAAAAACATGTCCTGAGCAAATGGCAGATTTACTGGAAAGACCAGTTATCGGAATGGTATGGTATGATGCTGCACGAAGGACAGTACCTCGATCCTGTTATGCGCAATATTGAGGGATTCCTTGAGCATAGCCAGAAAACAGTGAACGGTAAAGTATTCGTGAAGTTGCGGCCATATACTTTCAGTATTGAAGGAGTATCATCCGATCAGGACCTGATGCAGGCTTCGAAAAGCAAATACGGTGAGATGGTTAATGGCTGGTCAGGAGAGGATGTAAAAGGATTTACCAGGATCCTGAGCAACCCCATGAAGATCTATTATTCCGTTAATGATAAACCTGTTGTCACACAAAAATAATTGGAATAATGAACAAAATAGCAATTCTGGGAGGCGGAAATATTGGCAGGGCCATAGCGAAGGGCCTTCTAAAATCGGGACAGGTTGATCCCGGTAATATTACCATTACAAGGAGGCGAAAGGATTTTCTTCAGGACCTTGATGAGCTGGGAATAAAAACGAACAATACCAATGTAGAAGCAGTTTTGAAGAGCGAGGTATTGTTACTGGCGGTAAGACCAAAACAGTTGCCAGGTTTACTGGCTGAGATAAAGTCATCGATCGACCCGGAGAAACACATCATCGGATCGATCGTAACAGCGTATTCCATTGAGGATATCGTGAATGGAATCGGCGTAAACCTCCCGGTAATACAGGTAATGCCAAATACAGCAATTGCTATTGGCGAATCAATGACCTGTCTTGCAGCAAAAGAAGAATTTTGCGAACAACTGGAAATAGTCGAATCAATTTTTAAAATGTTGGGAAGCACACTGGTCATAAGCGAATCTCTGATATCTGCTGCAACGATACTGGGAGCCTGCGGGATTGCATTTTTCCTTAGGGCTATCAGGGCGGCATCACAGGGGGGCATACAGGTAGGATTTCATGCCGAAGAAGCCCAGTTAATTGCTGCCCAGGTGGCAAGAGGTGCTGCATCGCTGTTGCTGGAAACGGGAAACCACCCTGAAGATGAGATTGATAAGGTCACAACGCCCCGTGGATGCACAATAGCAGGTTTAAATGAGATGGAACACAATGGATTAAGTTCAGCCCTGATCAAAGGAATAGTTAAATCGTATGATGAGATCGAACAGCTGAAATGAATAAAACCCGGGCACAAAATATAGCCATACAGACGCTCAAAGAGCTGATACGGATACCATCTGTTAGCGGAAATGAGGAAGGAGCAGCAGATTGTATTCAGGAGGTTCTGAAACGCCATGGATTTTCAGTAAATCGGAAGATCCATAATGTATGGTCCGTTTTGCACCGTTCGGATAAGCTGCCAACTATTTTACTTAACTCGCACATCGATACCGTCCCTCCCGGGGATGGCTGGACAAAAGATCCGTTTGATCCGCTGGATGAGGGGGGTAAGATCAGTGGTTTGGGCAGCAACGATGCCGGGGCTTCAGTGGTCTCCCTGCTGGCAGTATTTATTTTATTGTCTCAGGAAAAACAACTACCGTTCAACATTATTTATTCAGCAAGTGCCGAGGAGGAAATTTCAGGCAGGAACGGCATAGAGTCGATACTGACAGAAATTGAACCTGTCGACCTGGGTATCGTTGGTGAGCCAACTGCCATGAAGATGGCCATTGCCGAAAAGGGTTTACTGGTGCTTGATTGTGAGGCTCACGGGACAGCCGGTCATGCGTCAAGGGATACCGGGAAAAATGCAATATACCTTGCCATGGACGACATCAACCGGATAAGAAATTACAGGTTCAGTAAAAAATCAAAAATTACCGGTGAGGTAACTATGCAGGTAACTCAAATCGATGGCGGCATCAGGCACAATATTATCCCCGGTAAATGCTCATTTGTTGTGGATATAAGGACCAATGATCAATATACAAACGATGAGGTACTCGAGATCGTACAGCAAAACCTGACAAGTACGGTTGTGGCGCGATCAACCAGGTTAAATGCTTCTGGAATTGCACCTGCTCACCCGATCGTTGAAGCAGCCGGCATGCTCAATATTGAATGTACAGGTTCAGATACTCTTTCTGACCAGGCACTGATGCCTTTCCCGACTGTAAAAATGGGACCAGGCTCTTCAGCCAGGTCACACACAGCTGATGAGTTTGTGGAAAAACCGGAAATCATCACCGGGATTGACACTTATTTGAACCTGTTGAATAAATATGCAGAGTTAATCATTCATAAAGGAATATATGAAGACGTGGGATAAGGGATATAAACTGGATGAAATGGTTGAAAAATTCACTGTTGGCAGTGACCGTTCAACTGACATGGCGTTGGCTCCCTACGACATCCTGGGAAGCATTGCACATGCCCTTATGCTGGGCTCTGTCGGTATTTTGAATAAAAATGAAACCAAACAGCTTACGGGTGAATTAAAAAACCTGTACCGGATCATCCAGTCGGGTGAATTTCAAATTGAACCGGATGTGGAGGATATCCACAGCCAGGTTGAAAAACACCTGATTGAAAAATTGGGGGACCTGGGTAAGAAAATACATACCGGGAGATCAAGAAACGACCAGGTACTGGTTGACCTGCATTTATTTATCCGCGATAAGTTAGCCCTGGTTGTCAGGGAAACAGTTGAACTTGCAAAAGTACTTATAGGGATGAGTAACCTGCACAAAGAGGTGCTTTTGCCGGGATATACCCATTACCAGGTAGCCATGCCGGCATCCTTTGGATTATGGTTTGCCAGCTTTGCAGAAAGCCTGGCCGATGATCTTCTGTCTTGCCAGGCTGCATATACGATGTCGGATCAGAATCCTCTTGGATCAGGAGCAGGGTTTGGCTCCTCTTTTCCCTTAGACAGAAAAATGACAACCCGGCTTCTTGGATTCAGAAACATGCGATACAATGCGATGCATGCCATGAGATCGCGGGGTAAGCTGGAGCAGTTTACAGCTCAGGCTATGGCATCGGTTAGTGATACTTTAAGCAAACTGGCATCTGATGTGTGTTTGTATGCGGGACAAGATTTTGGATTTATTGAGTTGCCCGATGAATATACTACAGGATCAAGCATAATGCCCCATAAGAAAAATCCCGACCTGTTTGAAATGATCAGGGGATATTGTAACCGGTTACGCGCGTTGCCGAATGAAATAGCTATGATTTCTTCAAACCTTCATACAGGCTATCACAGGGAATTTCAATTGTTGAAGGAACCTTTATTTGAAGGATTTGAAGTACTGCTTAATTGCATAAGAATTCTTAATAAAGTAATGCCCGGGCTGGGGATTAATTCTGTTGACCTGAAGCAGGAAAAATACAGGTACCTTTTCAGCGTGGAAGAAGTTAGCAGGCATGTCGGGAATGGCCTGCCCTTCAGGGAAGCATACCAGAGAATTGCCAGGGATATCGAAAGCGGCGCCTATTCCCCGAATCAGGACCTGCAGCATACTCATGAAGGAAGCATAGGGAATTTGTGCAACGATGAGGTTGTAAACAAAATAGATGAACGCCTGCATGATTTTAATTTCGAAACGGGAAGCAAGGCGTTGCAGGAATTATTAGATGGATAATAAAATGGAGAGCAGAGAGGAAATAGTAAAAATGGATCGTATTGTTGTGAAGGTTGGGACAAGTTCTTTATCCTTCCCAAATGGAAAAACCAATTATACACGACTTGAACGCCTGGCCATGGTACTTTCTGATCTTCTGAGCGAAGGCAAGGAGGTTATTCTGGTATCCTCAGGTTCTGTTGGGGTGGGGGCCGGCAGGCTGAAAATGTATGAGCCTCCCACCAGTCTTGTAGCACGCCAGGCAGTGGCTGCCGTTGGACAGGCTGAACTGATCAGGATATATCAGAAGTTTTTCGATGAGTACAACCAGATGGTTGCACAGGTTCTGTTAACCAGGGATGGTCTTGAAGATGAAACAAGGAAAAGGAACGCCCGAAATACAATAAATGAATTATTGCGGATGAAAATTATTCCAGTCATCAATGAAAATGATACGGTTTCGACTGCAGAGATCCAATTCGGGGACAATGACAACCTGTCGGCCAAGGTGGCGATTATGATGGAAGCCGATCTGCTGATCATCATGTCAGACGTGAATGGATTATATTCCGGCGATCCACATACAGATCCCTCCGCCCAGAGGATATCTGTAGTAGAACAGAGTGACCAGACTATTGATCAGTATATCAATGATTCAACTTCTGCTTTTGGGACAGGCGGAATGGCTACCAAAATACAGGCCGTCAGGTTATGTACCTCGCATGGAATAGATGCATGCATAGTGAATGGTGATGATCCGATAAATGTATTCCGCATCATGTGCGGAAAGGATGTGGGAACCCTGTTCCTGTCGAAAGAGTTAAAACAATAAAAGCCAATACATATAATGGATGATTTAGCAAAGATGGGCAAGACAGCCCGTGAGGCATCTTTTTTCCTGGGATCTGTATCATCAGAAATGAAAGATAAGTTGTTGAATGAGGTGGCCGTTGAATTAATGAATAACCAGGACCTGATACTGAAGGAGAATAGGGCAGATATGGACCAGGCCGGGAAGAATGGTTTAAAGGGAGCCATCATCGACAGGTTGCTGCTGAACGAATCCAGGATATCCGATATGGCGGAAGGTCTCAGGGGAATTGCCCTGCTGGAAGATCCTGTAGGAGAAGTGATGGAAATGAAAAAACGGCCCAACGGACTGATGATTGGTAAAAAGAGGGTTCCCCTCGGAGTTATTGGTATAATTTATGAATCAAGGCCCAATGTCACTGCAGATGTGTTTGGACTGTGTTTAAAAACAGGAAATGCATCCCTGCTCAGGGGAGGGAAAGAAGCCTTTCGAACCAATAAAGCCATTGCTTTTGTGATTAAACAGGTTATATCAAGGTTAGGTTTTCCTGAAGGCACTTTTCAGCTGGTGGAGGATACAAGTCGCGAAACAGCAACAAAAATGATGCGGCTCAATGACTACCTTGATATACTTATCCCCAGGGGGGGAGCAGGCCTGATCCAGGCAGTGGTTGAGAACAGCACGGTACCGGTAATTGAAACCGGAACGGGTAACTGTCATATCTATATTGATTCCTTTGCAGATAAGGAGATGGCGATAAAAATTACCGTTAATGCCAAAACACAGCGACCCGGCGTATGTAATGCTGCTGAAACTGTGCTGGTTCATGAATCGGTTGCAGCTGAGGTTATACCTGCCCTGATTAAACAATTGCAGGAAAAGGGTGTTGAGATAAGGGGAGATGAAGTGGTTAGAAATCTTGTTCCCGGCATAAAACTAGCTTCAGAGGAAGACTGGGATACGGAATACCTTGACCTGATCATAACGGCAGGAGTGGTTGGTTCGCTCGAAGATGCCATTTCACATATCAACCAGTATGGTTCCGGCCATTCGGAATGCATTGTCACAGAAAATTATACGCATGCTCAGAAGTTTCTTTCTGATGTAGATGCTGCAGCAGTATATGTGAACGCTTCAACACGGTTCACCGACGGGTTTGAGTTCGGATACGGGGCTGAGATAGGCATCAGCACACAGAAATTACACGCACGGGGACCTATGGGATTGAAAGAATTAACGACCACGAAGTACATTATTTATGGAAATGGGCAGGTGAGAACGTGAATCGGAAGTCGCCAGTCTCCAGTCTGCAAAGATAAACTTCAACTCAGCCCCTTCTGACTTCTGTCTTCTGACTTCTGTCTATCATTTCAATAAACTGATCAAATAAAAATTCCGTGTCGGTTGGTCCGCCTGAAGCTTCGGGGTGGAATTGAGTAGAAAAGAATGGTTTTGATTTATGCTTAATCCCCTCATTGGTATTGTCGTTCAGATTGATGAAATAAGGCACCCAGTCTTTTGTAAGTGTTTTATTATCAATGGCAAATCCATGATTTTGTGAGGTGATAAAAGATTGGTTGGAACCGGTCAGGATAACGGGCTGATTGTGACTTCGATGCCCGTATTTCAGCTTATATGTATCGGCTCCTGAAGCCAGTGCCATGAGCTGATTTCCCAGGCAGATCCCCATAATAGGGATATCCTTTTTAAAGGCTTTAGCCAGATTGCTGATAGTGGCAGAGCATTGTTTCGGGTCACCCGGTCCGTTAGATATAAACAATCCATCGTATTCTTCATTAAGAAAGTCATTATTCCATGGAACCCGTATCACGGTTGTATCTCTTTTCAGCAAATATCGGATGATATTATATTTTACACCACAATCGATTAACAGGATTTTATATTTTCCCTCCCCGTAAACCTCTTTTTCAGAGATGCTGACTTTATCTACCAGGTTTTCCTTATTGGGGTCATACAGATCAACATCATGATCATCACAAATGATTTTTCCCAGCATGGTACCCTTTTCCCTCAGGATCTTTGTAAGCTGCCTGGTATCAATACCAAAGATACCAGGGATCTCATTTTCCTTCAGCCAGGTTCCCAGGCTTTTCTCAGCATTCCAATGGCTGTATTCGACGGAATAATCAGATACGATCAATCCTGAAATATGCAGACGGTCAGATTCAAAAAATTTGAGCATCCGGTTTTCAATGGTATCCTGGGGAACTCCATAATTACCTATAAGCGGATAGGTCAAAACAAGGATCTGTCCTTTATAAGATGGATCGGTAAGACTTTCAGGATATCCGGTCATGGCTGTATTGAAAACCACTTCACCTGAGATCGACTTTTCAAAACCAAATGAGTTCCCATGAAACTCAGTGCCATCCTCCAGTACAAGATGTATCTTGTGTTTTTTGACAGTCATAGATTTATTCCTGTTGATCTGTAAGGAGTGAATTTATTATCTTTTCGACCTGCTCCGGATCGATCTTTTTTGCAATGATCTTTTTATCCTTATCCAGCAGATAGAGGGAGGGTGTAGTGGCTACATCATAGAAGTTCTTATAGCTAAAATCATATGGATTCCAGCAATTGATCCAGTCATACAGCCCATGTTCATTAACGAAATTAATCCATTTTACCTTTCCTTCCTCTCCGCCAAGCATGTGCATGGCTATCACCTTAACATCTTTTTCTTTGAGCCTCTGGTAGACTTCATACAGTTTAGGGGTAGCGGTTTTGCAATGCCCGCAATCTGATTCCCAGAAAAATAAAATGGTGAAGGTGGCTTTAATATCATACAGGTTGAAAAAATTACCGACATAGGGATTTTTTTTCATCTCTTCATTATCGGCTGCCTCCATGAAATGTTCGGTTGAAACGCTAACCATCTGGAAATCCTCAGCAGTCTGACCGATAAGGGTAGGTTTGCTTTTTTCTACCCGCTCTTTAAGTTTACTGATAAATTCAGGATCACTCCAGTCTGCTTCCGGGATATAATACTTCTCTGCAATATGGATATATACAGCATCCATTCCCATGATCTGGCTTTTAGCGAAATAGTTAAACAGGGTAATGAGCATATACCTGAAAAGCTGGGGATCGGTACGGGATTTTTCAATCAGCATATCCACTTCCCTGATCAGGGTATCGGGAGCCTGGTAAACCACCTTTTCAATATAGGTCATGACTTTCTGTTCATAAAAAGGAGTTCTAAGAAGCCTCACATCGGATATATCGAAATTATCGAAGTAATGAGCCTTATAGTATTTATACTGGAAGGCAGGATCGATTACATTGCCTTCTTCATCTTTGGGAGGATCCGGAACCTTGATTTCCTGGAGGGCCAACAGGAACTTGCTGAAAAAAGTACCTTCATTCGCATGTATCAGTTCTTCAATATGGGCCATAACCTCATCATTGAGAGCGGTTAACTCTTCCTGGATTTTTGTCTTTTCTTCTTCTTTATCTGCAGCCTGCAACCTTTCCTGTATCTCTTTCGCCCGGGCTGAACGTTTTTTAAGGTAACGCTGGTAATTATAAAAAAGAGTGTTTTCTTCTGATCCCTTAATGATAATGTTGTCTACAAAATCCGCAGTGTCATTTTCAACATAAAATTCCTGGTCATCACTAATCAGCAGATCAAAAAAACTTTTATTCGGGAGAAACAATAAGTACATTCCCTGTGGAAGTGGACCTTCTCCCTCAAAAACACCTGCTCCCTTGCTGTCAAGTACAGCAGTATCTTTTGGAACGTAGGAGGCATTAAAACGGTGACCAATAGTGATTGTATCACCCGGGAAGTCTTTCAGCTTGACTTCAATCCTGTAACTTTGAGCTGATATAAAACTAATGTGAGATATGAATATACAGCTTAAAAAGAATAATTTTCGCATACACATGTTTTGCATATATAACGGAAAAAATCGTGCCATAACATGTCATCAGGCACGAACTTTAATGGGCAAAGATAAACTTTTAGGATTAAATATTAGGATGACAGTGTCTTTATTTCTCAGGTGGAATTGTTTCGGAAATAGCCATTGAAATACTACAGATATAATCACCCAATCGTTCGCACAGTGCAAGGATATCATTGTATACCACACCTGCCTGGTATTTATAGTTTTTATTTTCAATATTGCTGAGATGTTCCTGTTTCAAATCATTTCTGAGTGAATTGATCTTAGCCTCAATTTCCATTGCACTTTCCAAATTAACGGATGTATAATCGGTTTCAAGATTATTTAGCATTACCTCAAAAGCCTCCTCGAGCAAATCGAACATTCCATTCAGGTTATCTCTCAGATCCTGGGAAAACCATATTTTACCCTTTTTCTTGCGCTGTACAGCCTGAGCAATATTATAACATGAATCTCCAATACTTTCTATATCATCAACAAGCTTTAGCATGGCCTGTATTTTTATAGTTCCAGGCTGGCTTAATTCTCCTTCAGTTACCTTGGTTAGATACCTGGCAATCTCTATCTCCATCCTGTCGACGATCTCTTCCTGATGATCTATGCGATGCTGATAATATTGGTATTTTTCATCGTTCGTCTCCATGAACAGGTCGCGTACCGTTTTATACATTTTATGGGTTCTGTGAGCATATAAGGCAATCTCTTTCCTGGCTTGCAGAATGGATAGCTCAGAGATAGAAAGCAACCCGGTTTTAAAATGTTTCAACCGGTACATTTCATTTTTGTCCTTTTTACCCCGGATGATCCAGGAAGATAATTTTTCTATTTGTTTTATAAATCCTGCCAGGAAAACGGTATTGAATAAATTAAAAGCTGTGTGAAAAAAAGCAAGGGCGATTGGGATGGATACCACGTCCAGGAAGGGTGAAGGTCTACCTGTACTCACCATAAAAAAGTCGATTGCCTGCAATGCCGGTTTCAATAGAACCAAAGCCCAGGTGATCCCGATCATATTGAACAGGAAATGAGACAATGCTGCCCTCTTGGCAGCAGTATTTGCAACCAGGGCGGCAAGGTTGGCTGTAATGGTTGTTCCAACATTCTCTCCCAGTACCATCGCGGCTGCCAGATCAAAAGTGATCCAGCCTTTATAACACATGACAAAAGTTAGGGCCATAGCAGCACTCGAAGATTGGATTAACAGCGTAATGGCGATCCCTATACCAAGGAATATAAGTGTGGTTACCATTCCCTTCCCGATATAACCGGTTACAAATTCAATCAGTTCTGGCTGTGCGCTTATATCAGGTATAGTGGTTTTCAGGAATTCCAGTCCAATAAAGATAAGTGCAAACCCGATCAAAAACTCTCCCCAGCTTCTCCCGTTATTGTGCCGTAAAAACAGAAGAGGGAATCCTATGCCAATCAGAGGTAATGCCAGGCTGCTGATTTTAAGGTTAAATCCTAACAACGACACCAGCCAGGCTGTCAGGGTAGTACCAATATTTGCACCCATTATCACCCCTATTGACTCAAACAGTGTTAACAGGCCCGCATTAACAAAACTGACAACCATCACCGTGGTGGCTGAAGAGGATTGTATCAGGGAAGTAATGATAAGACCTGATAAAATGCTTCGTGTCCGGTTGGAAGTTATCATGGCAAGTATACTTCTCAACCTTACACCTGTAGCCTTTTGTAATGCTTCACTCATGATCTTCATCCCGAAAAGGAAAAGACCAAGTGAGCCCATCAGGGTAAGTATATCAATCAGAAGGTGCAATACACAGATATTGGGTTGGTGAGAGTGTAAAATTAATATATGATTATAATTAATCCCCAGAAGGAAAGCAAAAGCACCGGTAAATCAGAAATTTCATTTTTTTTCAAAACAAATTGGTAGGTAACAGTGTTTGTGTTACATTTAAAATACCTAACAACCCAGTTTGAATTATTCAGATGCTGGATTTTACAGAAGCACAACATATAATCAATGAACAACTGAATAAGCTGCGTTTATCAAATGAACCGGTGGAATTGTACGAACCGATACGGTATATATTATCCATTGGTGGCAAAAGGCTTCGTCCTGCGCTGGTGTTAATGTCATGCAGCCTTTTTACAGATTCAGTAGATCATGCAATTCAACCGGCCCTGGGCATAGAGGTTTTCCATAATTTTACCCTGCTGCACGACGATATCATGGATCAATCAAAGGTTCGCCGTAACCAGCCTACGGTGCATAATAAATGGAACAATAATATTGCTATTTTATCGGGTGACACCATGTCGATACTATCCTATCGGTATATATTGCAAAGCCCTGAAGATCAGCTGAAAGATGTTCTTGAATTATTCAATACAACGGCACTGGAGGTATGCGAAGGACAACAATTTGATCTGAATTTTGAAGATGAATTGCAGGTTAGCGTGCATGATTATATCAGGATGATCGAATTGAAAACTTCAGTATTAATTGCTGCCAGTTTAAAGCTGGGCGCCATTCTGGGAAGAGCCTCCGGGGAGGATCGCCATCATCTTTATGAATTTGGAAGAAACCTGGGAATTGCATTCCAGATCCGCGACGATTACCTCGACACATATGGGGATCCTGAGAAATTTGGCAAGAAGATTGGTAATGATATTGTTACCAACAAAAAAACCTATCTGATGATTATGGCCCTGGAGCTTGCCAAGGGGAAACATTTCGATGAATTAAATCAACTCCTGAAGAATAATGAAATCGGGCAGGAGGGGAAAATCAGTATGGTTAAGAATATATATAACCAACTTGAAGTTGGGAAAATTACGGAAATAAAAGCACAGGAATTCTATGATAAATCCCTCCTGTCGCTGAGGAATGTTTCGGTGCCAGCCGACAAAAAAGAGGCTCTGTTTCAATTTGCCAGTGAACTCATGGAGAGGGAATCATAAATAATCGTCCTACCGGGGCTGGGGCAATGGAACTCCTTGCTGCGACTGAAAATAGCGCTGATAGTTAATGGTAAACAACTCTTCAGCCCTTGAAGATAGTTCACTCCGCCCGGCATTTGCCGTAATCCGCCTGTAATCCTGTGTAACCTGTAAATCAAGGCGTATCTCGTAATCAATGCTCTGCCTAAATTCCGGCTTCAGTGACATAAAATAGGACAGGTCCTCGGCAGCCATATCCAGATGTGTATTAACGATGGAATCTGCTTTTTCCGGCTGGTTGCAATCGTAATATGCTTCGGCGATAGCCGGGACAAAAAGATCAAAAGGAACCTTTTCGTTTGGCATTAGTTGCATGCACTTATCGAGCACCCTGTTGGCGGAATCCAACTTATTCTTCTGGATAAGATTTTCAGCCAGACGAGTAAAATTATTTCTTAGTTTAATGACTCCCAGGGTTCTGATGTTGTAATAATCGAGATATACATCCGGTTGATCCATCCTGCCATATGAGAACTTATTCATCATATTGTCATACAGAATATCGGTATCAATTCTTCCGTAGGTATAAAAATTCCCTCCCTGGGTTTTGATCGGAACCAGTCGGTATGCATATCCTTCTATCTGGAAATAGGGTTCAAGGTTTAAGGCTCCTTCATTACCGGCGGCAACAAAATATATGGGCCTGTCCCAGTTATTGGTAGCCAGGATATCAAGTTGCATCATCTCATTTTTAAGGATTGTACTCTTGTTCAACCGGAAATCGATGTACGGAACCATCTTGCCGGCATCTTCCGGCTTAACCGTCCCATTTTGCAGTACTTTCGCAGAATCAACAGTGAGTCTGAAATTTTTTGTGGGGACAAAATCCAGGCTCATGCCGGGCTGGGGTTTAATTTTAGACCGGGGATCATCACTTTTAATAAAATCCACTACCTGTTTCAGCTCGACATTATTTTTAAATGTTTCCAGCAGGTAAAGGTAATTATTAGTTCCATCCTGGTATTTTCTTTCCGGTAATGACATGGGGACAGGATCAGACTCATAGGCTTTATTTTTCATCACATCAATATACCATTGAGTGTTAAAAAGCATCAGGTTGATGATCCTCACGTCGGTCCTTACACCTTCCACTTCCTGAATATACCATAGCGGAAATGTATCGTTATCCCCATTGGTGAACAGAATTGCGTTAGGGGCACAACTGTTGAGGTAATTGAATGCATGAGCCCTGGCAGTATAGCGACCGGAACGGTCATGATCGTCCCAGTTTTCCCGGGCCATAAGCCCCGGCACAAAAATGAGGCTGATCAGGAAGACTATGCTTGCACTGAAGATTGCAGGTGCCTTTTTCCTGAGAAAATCATACAGTGAAAGTACGCCGAGTCCTATCCAGATGGAAAATGCATAAAATGATCCAACATACGAATAATCCCGCTCCCTTGGCTCCTGGGGTTTTTGATTAAGGTACACGACAATAGCGATCCCGGTAAGAATAAAAAGGAACAGGATCACTGAGAAATCCTTTTTATGTTTTTTCGAATGGTAAAAAACACCTATTAGCCCCAGCAGGAGCGGCAGCATATAATATTTGTTCCTTGCTTTATGATTCAGGTACCTTGAGGGTAGCTTGTCCTGCGACCCCAGCCTTGCCTTATCTATAAACTTAATACCGCTCAGCCAGTTACCGTTTAGAATCTCTCCATGTCCCTGGATATCATTCTGGCGGCCGGCAAAGTTCCACATGAAATACCTCAGGTACATATACCCGACCTGGTATTTGAAGAAAAAAGCCAGGTTGTTTCCGAAAGAGGGCTTTGTTAAAGACTGCATTTTACCGTCGCGCCCCTTGATATTCACCTTTTTACCTTTAATCTTAACCCATGATTCATAGGCCTGTACGTGTGCAGGATCATTGCTGTACATTCTGGGGAACACAGTAGTTAATTCAGGGGAAAAAATATATTTACTCTTCCGGTCTATTTCTTTATACTTGCCATCCACTGGCCTGTACACCGGCGCCCCTTCCTTTATATCAATAATAGGTGCATTGTAATACTGGCCCTTCAGCAGGGGTCTGTCTCCATATTGTTCCCGCTTGAGATAAGATATCAGGTCAAAGACAGTTTCCGGATTGTTCATATCCATGGGCGGATTGGCATTCGACCGGATCACAATCAGTGTGAATGAAGAATAACCAATGATAATCATGGTAAAAGCAAGAATGACAGTATTTAAAATGACCTTATTCTTTTTATGGGTATAATACACACCATAAGCAATTAATCCACCTATCAATAATGCATAAAATATTACACCGGAATTGAAGGGTAAGCCGAAGCTATTCACGAAAGCCAGTTCAAACCAGGAAGCTACTATCACGAACCAGTTGATTACACCGTATTGGATGAATCCAAGGATGACCAGTGACAACAAAAGGGCGTATATGATCCCTTTCGGCGTAGCTTTGAATTTTTTGAAATAGTAAACGAGAACGATCGCAGGAATGGCCAGCAGGTTCAGCAGGTGAACCCCGATGGAAAGCCCCATTAGGTAAGCAATAAGCAGGATCCATCGGTTGGAATTGGGTTCATCCGCGACATTTTCCCACTTTAGGATGGCCCAGAAGACGATTGCAGTGAAGAGGGATGAGTTACCGTATACTTCTCCTTCCACGGCTGAAAACCAGAATGAATCACTAAAAGTATAGGCCAGGGCCCCGACGATTCCGCTTCCAAAAATGGCAATGAGCTGGTGTAATTCACACTCCCCGTTTTTTATCACTATTTTTTTAGCCAGGTGGGTGATTGTCCAGAACAGGAACATAATGGTCAGGCTGCTGCTCAGTGCCGAAAGTACGTTAATCATTTTAGCCGCGTTGGCGGAGTCTCCGGCAAACAATGAAAAAAACCGTCCCAATAACAGGAAAAATGGTGCTCCCGGAGGATGGGGGACCTCCAGCTTATAGGAGCAGGCAATAAATTCACCGCAATCCCATAAGCTAACGGTTGGTTCAAGTGTCAATAAGTAAACGGTTGTTGCAATGGCAAAAACCAACCATCCTATTATAATGTTCCAACGGGTATATTGTGTCATAAGAAAATGATTATCGATCAATAATATCTGGGCGAATTTAATGTTTTTCTTATTATAAACTAATTATCAAAGTATGGATTTTCCTGAGTTTGCATTGTTTGATATAATTTTGAAGTATTTTCGAAGGATGAGCTGCAGGCTTGTAAGAAAGGGAAAATAGATCAGGTTATGACAGGAAGGAGAACAATTGTTTTATGGTTCATGTGGATGATCTCTATATCCTTTGGGTATGCACAATATTATACCCAGGGAGAAGATCCCGCCAGCATCAGGTGGAAACAGATAAATACCGGTCATTTTAAGGTGATATTTCCTGCAGAATTCAGCAAGGAAGCTCAGAGAACTACCTGCCTGCTTGAGTTTTACTATGATCAGGCTCAGGATTATTTAAATCATAAGCCAGGAAAAATGCCGGTTATACTGCATAACCGGTCGGTTCAATCAAATGGTTTTGTTGCATTGGCTCCAAAGAGGATGGAGCTGGTCACTACCCCCCCGGCCGATAACTATGCGCAGGATTATATCGAACAACTCGTCTTGCATGAATTCAGGCATGTGGTGCAGGTAGATAAATTGAAACAGGGAATAACCCGGGGACTAACATGGTTTTTTGGCGAACAGGCACAGGGCATGGTTGCGGGTCTTTGTCCTTTCTGGTACCTTGAAGGGGACGCTGTGGATGCAGAAACAAAACTATCCCGGTCGGGAAGGGGAAGGCAACCTTCCTTTGAAAAAGAAATCAAGGCGCTTCTTCTGGATAAGAAAGTGGTCTACCCGTATGAAAAGGCTTTCTACGGGTCATATAAGGATTTTGTGCCAACACATTATCACTATGGCTATCAGATGGTTGCATTCGGAAGAAAGCAATATGGGGAAGAGCTGGGGTCCAGCTTACTGGATTATACTGCACGGAACCCATATACAATTTATCCATTCTATTTCGGATTGAAGAAATATGCTTCCTCTTCGCGAAAAAAATTGTATCATGAAACCCTTGATACCTTGAAATCATATTGGAGCAAACAAGCGGAGAGCAGGTCATATACATCATTCAGTCCCATCAATAACACGAATAAAAAACATTATACAAGCTATAAATTTCCCAGGTACCTGGGCGATTCGCTGATTTTTGCGGAAAAATCAGGTGTCGATCAGATCAACAGCTTCATCGTGATGGATCACAAGGGTCAGGAAAGACGTATCCATACACCTGGATTCTATAATGCTGACAATATCACACACGCCGGTAATCTCATTGCCTGGACCGAGATCATTGGTGACGCCCGATGGGCAAGGCAAAGTTATTCTGTGATTAAAACATATGACCTGGAGAAGAAGGCGGAAAAAATGCTTACCCCGGATTCCAGGTATCAGTCCCCTGACCTGTCGCCGGGCGGAGAATGGATAGTTGCCATTGAGATCAGTACTAAAAATGAATATTCGCTGGTCATTTTAAATTCCTCTACAGGTGAGGTATCAAGGAAAATCCCTTCTCCGGGAAATGAATTTTTTCAATTCCCGGCATGGTCAAAGGATGGAAGTACCATATATGTGTCGAGCATGGGACAGGACGGAAAGAAGATAAAGGCCTGGAACCTGGCTTCAGGAGCCTGGAGTAAGTTATTTGATGCCGGATACGATGACATAATGAACCTGACCTCCTCAGAGGATTACCTGCTTTTCCAGGGCAGCTTCAGCGGGATTGATAACATTTATGCCATTCATTTTAAAACAAAACAATGCTACCAGGTCACCTCCTCCAGGTTTGGTGCATATTTCCCTGATGTGTCACCCGATGGATCCACCATAGTGTATTCGGAATATACCGCTTCAGGATTCAATGTGGTTGAAGCACCGTTTCTTCCCGGCACCTGGACTGCTCTTTCGCGGGTATATGATCATTCAGAACAATATAACAGGCCAGGAAAGGAAGTTGAGGCCAGGATTAAAATGCCTGACTATGAGCACATGCAGTCTTATCCCGAAAAATCCTATTCCAAATTATTTAACCTGTTCAATGTGCACAGCTGGATGCCATTTTATGTTGATCTGAGCCATCCCAGCATTGAAAACCTACCGGTATCACCTGGCGTCACACTTGCATCACAAAATCTGCTGAGTACAGCATTTACCACAGTGGGTTATGAATATAATCTCGAAGATAAGGAGCATTATTTTCACACCAGTTTCATATACAGGGGCTGGTACCCGGTTTTTGAAATTTCTTACGATTTTGGGGGTTTGCCGATTATAACGGATCCCCCGACCGATAATGACAGGCTCGATAAGGTTAAAACCAATGTGAGTCTGAATACCGAAATTTCGCTCCCGCTGGATTTTACATTCAATAAATATGTTAAAGGGATTCGCCCCTCTGTTGAGAGCCGGTTTACCCGTTCTTATCTCTGGTATGAAGATCCGGGTGAATACCGGAGCGGCCTGACTTTCATGGATTACAGATTATATGGATACAACTATCTTAAAAGATCGGGGAAAGATATTTTACCCAGGTGGGGACAGACAATCAATCTGAGATTTGTTAATTCCCCCTTCCAGAAAAAGCTGATCGGAAACCAAAAAATGGCACAGGGAACATTATATCTGCCGGGGATTCTCAAACATCAAAGCTTAAAGATAAAGGGAGGATGGATGAAACAGGAGCCTGAAACATATTTGTTAAGTAACCTGCTTAGTATGCCACGCGGGTACCTCCCGATCAGGTCGAAGGAATTTGTTGCGGTTTCGGTCGACTATGTTTTTCCTGTTCTTTATCCTGATCTTAAAATCGGGCCTGTCTTTTATTTTAAACGGATACGCGCAGACCTTTTCTATGATTATGGAAAAGGTACGGATATATTATTTTCTTCCGATGGTACAACAGAATGGATCGATGATGATTTTGTTTCGATGGGGATGGAGCTAACAACCGATTTCCATTTTGCCCAGATCATGTTTCCAATAAATTCAGGTATAAGGTTGATCTTTCTTCCTGAGGAAAACAAAGCAAAAACGGAATTTATTTTTTCTATCAATCTTAACCGGTTTTAAGATTCATCTGCACCAAATTCCTGCTTAATCTTAATGTAACCGGGGTAAACAATATCTTTCTCTCCGATGCGGATATAAGGTTTTATTTTCAGGCCGACCCTGGTTGGTTTCTTGCTTGCATCGGCCAGGTTAAGTGCAAAATTGATCAGTGCATTACGGGGTTCCTTTTGCAGGATCTCAATGATATCTGTCTGAATTTTAATAGGAACAGAAGCAATTCCCAGGGCCGGGATTTCTATCCTTTTATTTACTTCACCCTCTGCTATCCGGGCATCATCGATTAAGGCGACGTACTCCAGTTTATTCACAGAGGCAATATCGGCATTGGGATTTTGAACCTCAACATAAATTGTGAATTCAAGGGGAAGTTTCCCCAGGAAAATACTTTGGGCAACCAGCCCCATATCTTTCAGGCTGAAATCCTCAACATTGTCCAGTTCTTGTATATTCACACCGGCCAGAACGGGATCTTCCAGGGTGCCATATCGAAATTCACATTGTTTGAGAGCCGATAGTTCCTTCAGATAGGCACAGGAAGCAGGTAATAATAACATTCCGGCTAAGAGGAGCAAAAACCAGAAACGGTTCATTTTTTGTGGGTTGATTATGTGGGGGAGGCACATTACTATTAATTACTCAATTATTGCTTAAATTTAATCAAGATTTGCTATACTTGACGCCCTGAAATCAACAATAAAAATTATTCCTTGGCAGGTAAGTTTAAACATAAAATCAATGAAAACCTGAGCGGTATCCTTGGTACCCTGGCATTTCACATGCTGCTGGTCATCATTTTCTTAATTGTAAAAATATCATCAACCCGTTCGCTGATGGATAATATCATCCTGATTGATTTTGAAAAGGATGAGAAAACAGAACAGGAAATTAAGGAAAAAAAGACCGAACCGGACCCCGAATTCGATCAATATGTTACTGATTATCTCGATGCTGCCAGAAGGAACATACCTGTTGCTGTAGCCGACAGGTTAAGTGAAGAATTGAGCACAGAGAAATATGTTGAAGAAGTAAGGGATGAGATGAATGAAGATCGCAGCGAAGATTATAAAAGGTCGAACGAGAAATTACAGGAACTCCTGGAGATGGAACAAGGAGAAGATATGATTGTGAAAGGGGAGCAGGATGAAGAAGAATCGGAACCTGAAATTTATAATGGGCCTACCAATATATATTTTTCCCTGGAGAACAGGTATGAAATAAGATTGCCGGTACCGGTTTACAAGTGCGAAGGAGAAGGAATAGTGGAGGTTCAGGTTGCAGTTGATCAAAGAGGCAGGGTTGTTCAGGTCAGAGTAGATAATCCGGGGGAATCAATAAATGATATATGCCTTTCAGAAGCTGCCAAAAAGGCTGCCTTGAATACCAGGTTTAATTCAGATTTTGAAGCACCGGTAAGACAACAGGGGACAATAACATATCATTTCCAGCCACAGTAGCTGAACCGGTATGGCGAATCTTGTCAATCTGAACTTGATTCAGAATCTCTATTTAAACGATAATGAGATCCCGGTCCCGGGTTTCCGGGACGGGATGACATAAAAATACTTTTTAAGATACACCACTAATCTCCCGACCATTGATCAGCCAGTCTGGCTATCCCTTCAATATCCTGTTCATTCATACACCTGAAATGTTTTTTCGGGCATTTTTCATATCCAATGCGGGAACAGGGACGGCAGGATAATCCATGAACTTCAAAGATACTGGAATCCGGATCCGGAAGATAAGGGTACATTCCAAATTCAGGAACGGTATTTCCCCAGACCGATATGATTTTCTTTTTAAAAGCTGCTGCAATATGCATGAGTCCTGTGTCAGGTGTAATAATCATGAAAGCCTGCCTGACCAGTGATGCCGACTGGTTAATGTTAAATTGTCCGCAGGCATTATGGATGTTGGCCTCAGGGCAGGCCTTTGTAATTTCATTACCCAGCGACCTGTCCTCATTGGAACCAAGTAATATAACCGGCATGTGAAGAGACCGGATGAGTTGAATCAGCTTATCCGGTGGCATTTGTTTGGTGTAATGCATTCCTCCGATGACCAGTCCGATATACTCTTTTTGGAATATTTCGGGAAGGGCCGTCATGTCCACCTCATCCTGCTCCGGAATGAAATAATCCAATCCCTTGCCGTCGTTAATGATATCAAAAGCTTTTAATGTTTCCAGGTACCTGTCAACAATATGTTTATCCGGCAACCGGTTGATTTTCAGATTGACGATAAGCCATTTGAGAAAATTAATTTTTTTTACCTGGAACGAGAACAACCGGAGTCTTGAGCGGAGGATCGACGAACGGATGTTTCTATGAAGATCAATGATATAATCAAAATGTTCGGATTTAAGTTCCTGAATGGTGTCATTCAGGTCATTTTTGAAGATGTGCAGTTTGTCAATATAAGGATTCTGTGATACAACGGGTGCAAACTGTTTTTTTACAAGGAAATGGATCTGTGCTTCATCCACCTGGGTTTTCAGGCATCTGATCACCGGGGTTGTCAGGACAATGTCGCCGATTGAACTGAATCGTATTATAAGGAATTTGACCAATACGCAGGGCTGGTTATTATTTTATGGAATTAAAGAAAAACAGCAAAGCCAGCCAGTACTCGTCTTTTGATGCATTATCATCCCAGAGTGCTTTTGAGCCATGTTCTCCCATAGAGGCTTTTGGTTCAAAAAAAGTTATGCTTTCTTCAGGAAGATTTTTAAGCATTTCTTTGATATAGGGGATCTCGAATTGAGTACCGGCAACAAATAATGGCTTGGGAAAAGTATCCATTTCGGTTTCCATGCGAAGATCATCGCCAAAATATTCACCCGGGCTAAACGCGATTACAGCGCTTACTTTAGGATGATCCTTCCCTATCAGCAAGCTCAGGGATGCAGAGTAGGAGGAACCAAGCAAGATAACTTCCTTATGATTGATGCTGTAGGCATAATCTATGGCCGCCATGATGTCTGGTTTTGTATCCAGGTAGGATGGATTCATCTTCAACTCCCTGGCTCGTTTGGCCGTTTCATTTGATACATAATTTGAGTTATTGCCTGAACGGAGGTCTACTGCCAGGCAGTTGTATCTTAATTTAGCCAGCTTTAAAGCTATCTCGTTGTATTCTCCCCTGCTTGATTCTGCCTGGTGAAGAAGCAATATATATGGATATTCTTCATTCTCTACATAAAGATCCGCTGTTATCTCAAGTCCGTCCGAAGCTTCAAAGGTTACTTTCTTTTTTGAAACCGGCGGTGATGCCAGGATGGAGAACAGTGCTATGAATAATAGTGTTTTCATTGTTTATAGTTGCGGGTTACGAGGTTCGAGGTATCTTTCATATTAGTTTATTGATGACTTCAGGATAATTTACCCCGTAACCAGTACCTTGTACCTTGCAACTTCTTTAATTAATTGACTCAGCCAGGATAGTGATTTTGTTTTGGTTTACCTCTATAACTCCGCCGCTGATATTATAAAATTCAGTTTTGTCGTCTTTATCGATGACCTTCACTTCTCCTTTGTCGAGGGTGGAGATGATCGGTGCATGGTTGTTGAGGATTTCAAATGATCCCTCACTCCCTGGCACTTTTACCAGTTTAACCTGACCCTCATAAACTTTCTTATCCGGTGTAATTATTTCTAAATCCATAATTGAAGTTGCAAGTTACAGGTTGCAAGTTACAGGTTACAGGTTACAAGTTACAAGTTACAGGTTACAAGTTACAGGTTACAAGAAACGGGCCAAATATCCAACCTGCAACCTGGAACCCGTTTTATTATTCTTCGAGCATTTTGTCTCCTTTAGCTATGGCATCTTCGATAGTGCCTACCAGGTTAAACGCAGCCTCCGGATATTTATCAACCTCACCATTCATGATCATGTTGAATCCCTTAATGGTATCTTCGAGCGATACCTGAACGCCCGGGATTGAGGTAAACGACTCGGCTACATGGAAAGGCTGGGAAAGGAATCGCTGAACGCGTCTTGCCCGGTGAACGACCAGTTTATCTTCTTCGGAAAGTTCATCCATACCAAGTATAGCTATGATATCCTGTAATTCATTGTAGCGCTGAAGGAGTTCTTTTATTCTTTGGGCAGTATTGTAATGTTCAGCACCAACAACTTCAGGTGTCAGGATCCTGGAGGTTGAATCGAGGGGATCAACGGCAGGATAAATACCCAGCTCAGATATCTTTCTGCTTAATACAGTGGTTGCATCAAGGTGTGCGAAGGTGGTAGCAGGGGCAGGGTCGGTAAGGTCGTCGGCCGGTACATAAATGGCCTGAACGGATGTAATTGATCCTCTTTTGGTGGAGGTGATACGTTCCTGCATCATACCCATCTCGGTAGCCAGCGTGGGTTGGTAACCAACAGCTGAAGGCATCCTGCCCAGCAGGGCTGATACTTCGGATCCTGCCTGGGTAAAACGGAATATATTATCAACAAAGAACAGGATATCGCGGCCTCCGCTCTCTTCATCTCCATCCCTGCATGATTCAGCTATTGTCAATCCTGAAAGGGCCACAGTAGCACGAGCCCCCGGGGGCTCATTCATCTGTCCGAACACCAGTGTGGCCTGTGATTCCTGCAGCAATTTCTTATCAACCTTGCTCAGGTCCCAGCCACCGGCTTCCATGGATTTATCGAACTCTTTTCCATATTTTATTACTCCCGATTCTATCATCTCACGCAACAGGTCGTTCCCTTCCCTGGTACGTTCCCCCACACCAGCAAACACAGAAAGGCCGGAATATTTTTTAGCTATGTTATTAATCAGCTCCATAATAATGACAGTCTTACCTACACCGGCTCCACCAAACAATCCGATCTTACCTCCCTTGGCATATGGTTCAAGGAGGTCAATGACTTTTATCCCGGTAAATAACACCTCCTTCCCAACAGAAAGATCCTCGTATTTTGGTGGACCACCATGGATCTCATAGCCACCTTTTTTATCCAGTTGCTCCATTCCATCAATTGCTTCACCGGTAACATTAAGCAACCGGCCCCTGATCTGCTCCCCAACAGGCATCTTTATGGCAGCACCTGTGGCAATTACTTCCAAACCCCTCATCAGACCATCGGTGCTGTCCATGGCAATAGTCCTTACGGTGTGTTCACCGATGTGCTGCTGACATTCAATAATAAGCATTGAACCATCGGGCCGGGTGACTTCCAGGGCATCGTGAATATTAGGCATATCCTCCCCGGATTTTTCGAAACTTACGTCAACAACAGGTCCGATTACCTGTAATATTTCTCCTTTATTTACAGCCATTTGAGCAAGAATTTTTAATACAATTTCGTCTGTCATGACAAAGTTAGTATTTTTCATAATCTGACAATAAAGTCCATTATGTTTTATTATTTTTGAAACGGGTTAAATTCAGAAACATGAACAGGAAAGTATTACTAGCAGTCTTACTGTTCGGGATGGCTGCGGCAGTTGAAGCATATGGCCAGATCACCTATATCGGGGCAGCCGGTCATTATGGTACAGCCATTAAGGAATTTGGCGCCGGGGCCAATGCTATATACACGATTAATGAAAAAATTGATATTGCACCGGGCCTGGTATACTTCTTCCCGCATCAGGAGGATTATTATGACGGATTTATCAAAAATACATGGTGGTCGGTAAATTTTGACGGACACTATATTCCTGTAGATAATACCTTTTTCCAGGCATATGGTTTGATGGGCCTTAGTTTTACATCAGTCGAGGTAAAAACGGATTATAATTTCCAGGGTAAGCAGTTTAAGGATCGTAATTCTACTTTAGAGCTGGGCTTGAATATTGGTGGCGGCATTCAGTTTAAGCTGACTGAAAAAATAGCACCTTTTGCAGAGGCGAAATATACCCTTGGTGAGGCCAATCAGCTGGTTTTTTCTCTCGGGATAATTTTCCGCATCAAAGAAGATAAAGAGAGGGAGAACCCGGAGGATTTCTAGACTGAATCCTGGCAAAATCGATAACCAAGTAATTAATAATGAAAAAGTTCTTAATATTTTCCTGTCCCCTGACTATTTTTTTTACCATAATCTCATTGTCAGGACTTGATGCCCAGTTTAACCGCTTTGGGGGAGGACTTGCTTTTAATTCTCCCATGAACAGCCCGGATCTTGACATCGGGAACCCGGGATTCAGTGCCAGGGGAGTATATGAGATCAATGAGGACTTTTTTGCTATCCCGGAAATTACATTTCAGATACCTAAAAAGAAAACCTATACAGATGGCCAGAAGAAAACAACAATGGTAAATGTTGATGTGGATGTAACGTATACCCTGGCCACTGAGGGTACCTTATTGTTCTATGCCCTGCTGGGCCCGAGTTTGAGCAATATTTATACAAAGTGGGATACGGATATTCCCGGTTTTAAGACCGGTATGGAATTCGCACCAGGACTGGCTCTTGGTACCGGAATTGAAATGATCGTCGAAAAGGATATTAATGCCTACGCCCAGGTGAAATATATCGTCAGTAGTTACCAGCAGCTGGTTATTTCAATTGGTGTTCACTACTATTTTGAGGGCCGGAGATTCAGGAAGTGGTAGTTAATTTTTGTATCGGGATGGGTTAATCCTTTTTATCTGAACAGCGATTCTTCCTTCATCAGGTCTTCGATATCTTCAACCGTTTTCGGCGCAGGTGCGGAAAGCACCTTATTCCCATTGTCAGTAATGAGCACATCATCTTCGATCCGGACGCCAATATTAATGTATTTCTGATATACAGGAGTTACCTCTTCCAGAAAGGTTTCAAGCTCTTTTTTGCCGACATTCATGTAACGGGCTAACTCCGGCAGCATCTTAAGCCCATCCGGGTGGATATAGATCCCTGGTTCGACGGTCAGGATCATTCCGGGTTTTAATTCACGGCCCTTGGTTTTAGGATCAAACATCGACTTTCTCCAGCCCTGAGCGCTGCCAAAGCCGTAATCCCCTACATCATGCACGTCCAGTCCAATCCAATGGCTTATAGGGTAAAGAATGTAAATGCTTTTTTGCCAGGTACTGGTTTTGTCAGTGATGAGTCCCAGGTCGTACAATCCATCCACAATGGTGGCCGTGGAGGCATGGTGCCCTTCCTGAACCCCCTTCCCCGGTTTCAACTCGCTGATGGCAGCTTCCTGGCCTTTTAATACAAGCTCGTATATCTCCCGTTGCTCTTTTGAAAATACTCCATTTACCGGTATTGTCCTGGTTACATCGGCTGTATACATGCCATATTCGGCTCCGATATCCATCAGCAACAGATCACCGTCTTCCATTTTCCTGTTATTCTGCTCGTAATGAAGCACTGTTGAATTTGGTCCGCTACCGCAGATCGAACTGAAGCCTGGCCGTGGGGCACCGTTCCTGCGATAAAAATATTCGATAATAGCTTCAATTTCAAATTCAAACATACCAGGTTCACAGGCTTTATAAGCTTCACGGTGAGATTCACAGGTTATCTGAATAGCCTTATCCAGTAGTTCAATTTCTTCAGGGCATTTGATTACACGCATCTCGTTTATGAAGGGCCCCAGGTCTTCAATCTTAATCTCAGACAATTCAGGATCTTTTTCAATGATGTTATTTATCTGCCTGGTTAATTCCTCGTCCTTAATATCGGTATAGATCTTTTTAAAATGATCGCTACCATTTTTCAGAATGAACGATAATTTACCTGGGATTTCATAGGCAGAATAAACCTGGTCTGCTCCGTAAATGGTTTTAGCTCCTTCAATCCCGGTTTGTTTGCCTGTCCACATCGAAGCAATCGGATTTTCAGGCACAACAAGCAGGGAAAATGGATTTTCAGATTCAGGATCAAGGACCAGGAATGCATCCGGCTCAGCCAATCCCGTTAAATAATAAAAATTATTAGCTGGCCGGTATTGTAACCGTTCAGAGTGACCTGCACTTCCTGAGGCGAGGATTACCACACCATCATCGATGGTACCCAGTAACTCTGACCTTCTTTCAGCATAAATCTTTAGCCATGCGTCAGATGGCGTTTCGCGACCTGCCGGTGGGGTGAGCAGAAGAAGGATAACCGGAAAGATAAAGCTATGGATGATCATATGCATGGCGGTTGTATGATTTGGTTAGAAACCTTTAAATTAATTCTTTTAGGCAAGAAAAGGGGTAACGCCTGCGTTATTTTGTCATGGCAGGATCAGGATTATAACCTTTGAAGTAATAATCTTTTTCCTTTCATATTCCATATTTTTTATATCTTTAACTACTTTAACTACAGGATACAAAACTTAGAATTATGGCAAGTTTAAAGGTCACGCTTGGAATGTTTCCAACGACCAGCAAGATTGAATCTGAAGAAGAGGCATTGATAAAAGATTATAAGGAATTTAATGCTTATGCCGGCTCTGATGAACTGAAACGGTTTGAAGAACTTGATGGGATCGTTACAGGGAGTGAATTCGCCGAAAAGAAAAAAGCAATTAAATCACAAAAATTTAAAGATACCGAAGAGTATAAAAAACTGCAGGAATTCAATGGGTTGAAAAAGGCCAAACACATCAAGAGTTATTACAAGACAAAGTCCTCGAAAGAACTTGAAGAGTATAAAAGACTTGACGGGTCGGATGAATTAAATAAGTATGAGAAACTTGCAGAATATGTTAATTCCCAGGAATTTGCCGAACAAAAAAACTCAAAAGATTTTAAAGATTCTGAGGCTGCAAGGAAGGAGGAGGAGTTCAAAAATTTAAAAAATTCAGCTTCAATTAAAGGATATTTTAAGTTCAAATCTTCCCCCGGCCTTGAAAATTTCCAGCGGCTGGATGGTTCGGACGAGATAGCCAAGTATGAGGAACTGGAAAAATTTGTAGCAACCGATGAATTCAAACAGGTTAAAGATTATATGGCCCTTAGTGGTCAGAAGAAATACGAACAATCGAAGGAATTTAAGCTGGAGGAAGAATACCTGGAATTAAAGAAATCTGAAAAGATCAACTGGTACCTTAAACTCAAAAAGCAGAATAAATTCAACAAAGTCACCGATTGGGTTCTGACCTTTGAAGATGATTTCTCTGGCAGCAGCATCGATTCAAAAAAATGGATGAACAGGTATTTCTGGGGAGAGATGTTGCTGAAAGACACCTATGCCTTACCCGGGGATCAACATTTTTATACTGATGGAAACAATGTGGAGCTGGGTGACGATAAGCTGAAAATTATAACCAAACAAGAAACAGCAGAAGGAAAGATCTGGAATCCCGTAGCGGGATTTTTACAAAAAGAATTTAACTATACTTCGGGTTTATTAAGTACCGGGATGAGCTTCAGGCAAAAGTACGGTAAATTTAAGGTGAAGGTCAAATTTTCCAGTGCACCGGTCAGGCAAAGTGTGTTCATGGTAGCTGAAAAGATCCTGCCCCATATTGATGTTGTAAAAGTGGAAAAAGGCAAGGCTAATTTCGGTAATTTCTGGGGGAACATCGCCGAGAAGAACGGCGTAAATAAGAAAGTAACCAAAAAAGGAGCTTCAAAATTCAGCAGCGATTTTTTCATCTATACCGTTGAATGGACACCTGAGAAGGTATCCTGGAAGATTAATGACTTGGAAATAATGTCACAAACCGAGGGGATACCTGATGATCCGATGTACCTGGTGCTTAGTTCTGGTGTTACAGGTGATGTTGGTGGGAACCAGCTTCCTGCTTCAATGGAAGTCGACTGGGTACGAATATATAAAAGGGTCGAAAAGTCGGCAAGTCGCGAGTCTTCGATTCAGGAGCCTGCAATTGTTGAGCCCCCAACTCCCGAACCTGAGAGTATGGAACCTGAAATGGAATAAATAAAACTTGACAAGCAGGGGGGCTGTCGCTTTGCGGCAGCCCCTTTTGCATTTATTCACTTCGCAGCGAATCTGCCGGGTTTAGCCGGCCAGCCCGGATAGTATGCAGTCCGACTGTAAGGATAGTCAGTACTATGGTAAGCAGGGATGCCAGTACGAAAGAGCTCCATTTAATTGGGGTACGGTACACAAATGATTCCAGCCAGCTGTCGGTGAAATACCAGGAGGCAACGGAGGCTAAAACTATAGCGATAAGCACCAGGACCAGGAAGCTGCGCAACATCATCCAGATAATGTTATTTACATTAGCCCCATGCACTTTCCGTATACCGATCTCCTTGGTTCGCTGTTCAGTGATGAAGGAAGCAAGCCCAAACAGTCCCAGGGAGGCTATAATGATGGTAAGTATGGCAAAGAAGGTAAATACAATACCTCTTTTCTCATCTGCCTGGAACTGTTCATCAAAGGATTCTTCAAGGAACTGATATGTAAAAGGAGTTTGTGGGTATAATTCATTCCATTGATTTTCAATATATTGGATGGTCTCCGCCAATCCTTCCTTATCCACTTTGATATACATAATATAACATTTCGGATAGTACATGAACATTAATGATTCCATTTCATTGTACATTCCAAAATGGTAATAGTCCTTTATGACTCCTACGACATATGAATAGACATTGGCTGTATCTCCACCAATTTGAACCCGTTTCCCGAGTGGCTCATCCCACTTCAGCCTTTTGGCCAGGGTCTCGTTAATGATTACTGCCGTTGCCGTATCACCCGGAAAATCGAGAGAAAAATTCCTTCCTTCCAATAGGGTGATCCCTGCGGCAGGGATAAATTCATGATCAACGCGGAAGCTGTTTATACCCCTTTCTACCATACCGTCTTCCGTTTCTACCAGGTGGATCGACTTCCCGGAACCATTCCCTATGATGGAATTGGCTAATCCCACATGATATATTTTGGGATTGGCCTGTAGTGCCTGTCTTAAGACTTCCTGGTTGTTCACCTGGTCCCTGGAGGTAAACCGCAGCAGGACAACATTTTCTTTATCAAATCCAAGATCTTTATTTTTCAGGTAGTTGAGCTGGTCAAAGACGATCCATGTACTGATTATCATAGCCGTTGATAATGTAAACTGGAAAATTACCAGCAGTTTTCTCACAGACAGGGTGGAACCGCTGATCCGCAGCTGTCCACGTAAAACCTCAGACGGGTTAAAAGCAGAAAGAAAAAAGGATGGATAACTCCCGCCTGCCAGGCCGGTAAAAAGTACCACTCCGAGAAGACTGAGAAGCACGGCAGGTTTAAGAAGGAAATCCATCGCGATATGTTTGCCTGATATATTATTGAACTGTGGCAGGAAGAGGTAGATCAGGACAAGGCTCAGTATAAATGCAATCAGGGCAAGAATAACCGACTCGGATAAAAACTGCCTTATCAGGGCACCTCTTGAAGATCCGGCTACTTTTCGCATGCCCACCTCCTTTGACCGCTTGGTTGAACGGGCTGTGGCCAGGTTCATGTAATTGATGCTGGCTATAACCAGAAGAAGTACGGCGACAACAATGAAAATATAGACATAGTTCATGTTACCAACCTGCACCGGTTCACCCTCAAAATCGGAATGAAGGTGAATTTGCGTAATCGGCACTACATCATATACAATGTTGATGCCCATCCTTTCAAATATCTCTGCCATATAGTTTTTATACATTTCGGGCAGTTTATTCTCAAAGGCGTCAGGATCCGTTCCTTCCTGCAAAAGAACATATGTATAGATATGAAAGGCTCCCCAGCTGCCAAAATCCTCGGGTAAGGTATTTCGGGAAATGAGGGCGCTGAAGGTGAAATGTGTATTTTCCGGGATGTCTTCAATGAGTCCCGTGACTGTTAAGTTTTCATTATCCTCCCGTTTAAGACTTTTCCCGATTGGGCTTTCCTTGCCAAAATATCTTTCGGCAAATGAACGGGTAACCACAATGCTGTTGGGGCCGGTCAGGGCAGTTACGGGATTTCCTTCGATAAAGGGATAGGTGAATATTTTGAAGAACGTGGAATCTGCATACATCACCTCTTCTTCAAAAAGTTCAGTTTCTTCGTACTTATAGAGTTGTTTTCCTGACCCTATCAGCCGGGTTGATTCTTCCACTTCGGGATAATCCTGTTTGATCTGTGGTGCCAGGGGCACCTGTGTGACCGCCCAGTTGAAAGCATCGTCTGTTTCCTTGATGCGGGAACTGATCCGGCAGATCCGGTCAGCGTTTTCATGATACTTGTCAAAACTAAGCTCATCATAAACATACAGGATGAGGAAAAGGCTTCCTGTAATTCCAATGGTGAGACCTAAAATGTTGATCAGGCTATAGGAACTGTCGCGGACAAGGTTCCGTATAGCAATTTTTAAAAGATTTTTAAACATGCCGGATGAAGTTTATGAATGGTTGCGCCGAATTAGTATTTTGTAATAGGTATTTCAAATATCTGTATTTTCGGTATGAATAGTTCAATTAAATCCTTAAAAAATGTTAAAAAACATAAATAAAATCCAGATTTACTCAAACTGTATTGTTCTGCTGGTATTTTCAGTGAACCAGATGGTAACAGCCCAGGAGCGGATAACCGGCAAATCCTTTGCAACCTGTTCGGAAGTGATTGCCCGCAACGGCATGGCAGCTACCAGCCAGCCCCTGGAATTAATATAAATAAGGCCTGACATGATAGAAACCATTGCCTGTGAAGTCTAAATTTATTTTCTTTAATGCTTTAGATTTCAAGGGACTAATCGACAGGATTTATATTTAAATGGCTCGGAAAGGAAGAAGGAGATACTGGCTTATTTTCTTTATAGGTGTTCTGGCGGCCGTTTTATTGTTGTTTACCGGGCAAAAGGCCGTGGTGTATACATCAACAGATGATTTCTGTGCAGCCTGTCATGTGCATCCCCAGGCCGATAAATCATGGAAACGGTCTACTCATTACGACAACAAGCGGGGGATAGTGGTTCATTGTGTCGACTGCCACCTCCCCCCGCATGGAGAAGGGTATCTGGTTGAAAAAACGAAAACAGGCCTGCGTGATGTATACGGAAAACTTTTTAAGGATACAGACCGCATCAACTGGGAAGAGAAATCACGACCGGAAGCAGCCAGCCGGCATACATATGGAACTTCCTGTATCAAGTGCCACAAAAACCTGTTCCCTATCGGATTGAGCAAAGATGGGTCCGATGCCCACCTCTATTATTCTGAGCACGAATCTGAACTGCATTGTATCAATTGCCACCTTCAGGTGGGTCATTATAATGAACATGCCATCCACGCCAAAAACGTTGATTTTGGAACGGTTGTCGGATCCATCGATACCATCTACCAGGATGCCGCCACAATAACAGCCTTTAAAGATTTTACCGATTATATTCCGGGAACAGGTGTTCGTTTTGACATGATTTCCGTTCCGGGGGGGGCGTTCTTAATGGGTAGCCCCCCTGATGAGGTTTCAAGAAGGGAAGATGAAGGACCGGTTGTTGAGGTTGAGCTTGATTCATTTTTTATGGGAAGAATAGAGGTTACCTGGACTGAATACCTGGCCTTTTTCTCTGCAACAGGCTCTGAAGGAAAGACAAGCGATGCCTACCTGAATGTAACCAATGATCTTGCCCCGGATGCCATTTCCGGACCCACACCGCCATGGGGAGCTCCGGACCAGGGATGGGGGAAACAGGAATTCCCGGCCATTACAATGACGCCTCATGCAGCAGATGTATATTGCCAGTGGTTATCCAAAGTAACGGGGAAAAAGTACCGGTTACCAACCGAAGCCGAGTGGGAATATGCTGCAAGAGGGGGTACCTCAGGACCTTATTTTTTTGAGGGAGATCCGAATAAGTTTGAATCGAAGAAATATATTAAGAAGCAATTTGAATCAGATACGTCAGGAATTGTTAACTTTATTAATTATCGATTAAACAGCCGGGGAAGGACTGTTGACCCTGCCATGATGAAACCTAATCCGCTGGGGCTGGTCAATATGCTTGGTAATGTGGCAGAATTCTGCCAGGATTGGTACGACCCTGCTATATACGGAAAATATCCTGCTGGGATCAAAAATCCTGCCGGACCTGGAAGCGGTGAAGAATATGTTATCCGTGGTGGTTCATTCAGAAGTGCAGCAGGGGATGTCAGATGTGCCTCACGCGAGCATACCCAATCTGTGGCCTGGCTGAAAACAGATCCACAGATACCTAAAAGCATTTGGTGGTACTCAGATTGCATTCATGTTGGTTTCAGGGTTGTATGTGAATATGACAAAAATAAGGACAATTAATACTTGCAAAACCTAAATATCTTACCGTTATGAAAAATGAGGATAAGGGCGTAAGCCGCAGAAAATTTCTGGAAAATACTGCTGTTATCGGTGCAGCTGTTGGTGCACTCGGAATGAGCAAACTGGTTTCTTCATGTACCAGTGAAACAAAACCTGTACAGGACCTTAACCTCCCACCCCTGCTTGACCAGGCCCCTGATGGAGAACTTATGAAGGCCGGACTGATAGGGTGTGGTGGTCGGGGTACAGGGGCAGCAATAAATTTTCTGGACGCCGGCCCCAACCTGACCATCTCAGCCATCGGTGATGTTTTTCAGGACAGGATAGATAACTTCAGGTCTAAATTAAAAGAAGAAAAACAACTGGAGTTCGAAGATGACCATTGTTTTGTTGGATTTGATGCTTTTCAGAAAGTGATCGATACAGATGTGGATATAATCATCCTGGCTACACCTCCCTATTTCCGTCCATCGCATTTTAAAGCGGCTATTGAGGCCCGCAAGCATGTATTCATGGAAAAACCAGTCGCTGTTGACCCGGTTGGTGTGCGTTCCATTATGAGCACTGCCAAACAGGCCGATACATTTGAATTGTGTGTGGTTACCGGAACCCAGAGGCACCACCAGAGAGATTACATCGATGTGTATAAACAAGTTATGGCCGGAACAATGGGTGATATTGTTGCTGCTAATGCTTACTGGAACCAGAGCAAACTATGGCATAAAAACAACCAGCCCGGCTGGACAGAGATGGAATGGATGATACGCGACTGGGTAAACTGGACATGGTTGTCGGGAGATCATATTGTGGAACAGCATGTCCATAATATCGATGTGATCAACTGGTTTACAGGTAAATACCCGGTTAAGGCGGTTGGATTCGGATCACGGCAACGCAGGCTTACCGGAGATCAGTACGACAACTTTAGTGTTGACTTCGTGTATGATGGTGAGGTGCATATGCATAGCATGTGCCGCCAGATAAATGATTGTGCCAATAATGTTTCAGAATATATAAGGGGGACAAAGGGTTACTGCAATTGCCGGAATACTATCTGGAATCCTGACGGATCTGTTCTGTTTGAATATGATTACCCGCTGGATGAGTCGGGTGAAAAAATGAAAAATGTTAAGATCAGCCCGTATGTTCAGGAACACATCCACCTGGTAACCGCTATCAGGACCGGACAACATGTGAATGAAGCAGAAAGAACAGCTAAGTCGGTCCTGACAGCTATCATGGGAAGAGAATCTGCTTATACTGGTAAAGAGGTTACCTGGGATGAAATAATGCAGTCAGACCTTGAGCTTGGCCCGAAAACAATCGCTTTTGGCCCGGTTGATATGGATAAGGCAGTACCCATCCCGGGAAGCGATCCACAGGAAGGTTAAGGATTGAGCTAGATTGACTATATTTTTGTTCAATTTAGTCAATTTAGTCAATCTAGTCAATTCTAAAAGCTATCTACCTCAACATAAGCCTTAATCAATGCCTCCTCGCCTTCTTTTCCTTCGATGGAATTTCCATGTTCCATTCCCAGTATCCCATTGAATCCTTTATCGTGGATGTGTTTGAAGACATTTTTATAATTGATTTCCCCGGTGGTTGGTTCCTTCCTTCCGGGGTTATCACCCATCTGGAAATAGGCAATTTCCTCCCAGGCCATGTCGATATTCGGGATCAGATTACCTGCCTGGATCTGCTGGTGATACAGATCGTCGAGGATTTTGCATGATGGGCTTCCGACTGCCTTGCAGATCTGGAAGGCCTGTGGGATCGTTTTCAGGAAGAGGCCGGGATGATCATGAAAATTAAGCGGCTCGAGTACCATGATAAGGTTATGTGGTTCCAGGATATCAGAGGCTCTCCTGAGTGCATCAACCACATTTTGTGTCTGATAATCCTTATCCTTCCTTAGGTCGACAAATCCAGGTACCACGGTCATCCAGGTGGCATTGACCCGCTTGGCTACTTCAACAGATTCTTCTATATGGATCAGAAATTCCTTTAAGAGATCTTTGTCACCGTTGGTAAGATTAGGTTTCTGCCAGTAGATCTTATGGGCTACGAAAACCCCCATCTCCATCCCAAGATTTGCCATTTTGCTGGCAATTTTTTCCTGCATTGACACCTCCCTGTCTTTCATCCCGTTATCTTCCATGGCGGTAAAACCTGTATCGGCCATGAACTGCAACTGGTCGAGCAGATCCTCTCCTGCACTGTTCTTGAACATCCCGAAATGAGGTGCATATTTCAGTTTAAACCCGTGTTTGTCTGCAGAGGATTTCATTCCCTGCTGATCACGATCTGCAGCATAAGCCGTTGAACCGGTAAACAGGGCAGTTGCTCCTGCAGTTAAACCAGCATTTCTTAAAAAATTTCTTCTGTCCATATTGGTTATTTTGAGTTAAGATGCATTTGATTGCTCTAAATTTAAATATTTGATATTTCTTTACATCCATAATTTGATTTTTTTTACGGAATCGTGTCGGATATCCTGCAATCATATAACTTGTCTGAAGTCCACTGGATAATTGCTCTTCTCTGTGCGGTTATGATCGGTATGTCGAAAACAGGCATTTCAGGATTAGGACTGGCCGTGGTTCCTATCCTGGCTGCTATATTCGGAGGGAAACCTTCAGTAGGGCTTCTCCTGCCCATTCTGGTATTTGCAGATATTTTTGCTGTCGTCTATTATCACAGGCATGCCGAATGGAAACATATTATAAGGTTAATGCCCTGGGCTATTACAGGGATCCTGATTGGGCTGTTAGTGGGTCATCATGTGTCGGATAAATTGTTTAAGCATTTAATTGGGGTAGTGGTTATTGTTGGCATAGGTCTTATGATATGGCAGGATTTGCGAAAAAAGCAAGTCAGGATACCCGACCATTGGGTGTTCCCGGCTCTACTCGGATTATCAGGAGGATTTGCTACTATGATCGGTAATGCTGCCGGTCCTATCCTGATCATGTATCTGTTGTCGATGCGTCTTCCGAAAAATCAGTTTATCGGGACCGGTGCGTGGTTTTTCTTTATTGTTAATTTGTTGAAAGTTCCCTTACATATAATGGTATGGGAAACGATTAACTGGAAATCTTTTCTTTTTGATGTATTAATGATACCGGGAATTATCGGAGGGGTTTTTTTAGGTATTTACCTGGTTAAATTATTCCCGGAGCGTGCATACAGGATCTTTATTATTGGTACAACCCTGGTTGCCGCTTTCTTATTGTTCTGAACGCATGATTAAACAGGTATCAACAGGTCGAGATCAATCCCGGAATAGTTCTTTTTGTCAGGCTTCTTTGAGTAAATCTGAAACCGCCGTTTTGAATTCCTTCTGGTTAAAAGGCTTATGAAACACCCTGGAAGCTCCAAAGTGGGTAGCGCAATTCAGCAACCCATCCATGTTGAATTTTCCACCACCTGAAATGGCAATAATTTTCAGACCGGGAGCATTTTTCTTTAATTCCATAATGGTTTCCAGGCCTTCCTTCTCAGGCATAATAATGTCGGTGATTAAAAGATCCGGCATTTGATGTTTGCACAAATTCATCCCTTCCCTTCCATTCAGAGCCAGATCAACCTCATGGCCTTCTTTCTCAAGAAGTTTCTTGATCATTAGAAGGATAGAAGGCTCATCATCTATAACAAGGATGTTTGCCATAATTATTAGTTAATTTTTATGATCATCCAGCACCCTGCGGATCACCTTACTGAAGTCACTCAGGATGATCGGTTTATATATTATTTCTGAAATCCCGTTTTTTGTGTCCAGTATATCCTTAAAAGTCTCTGAATAACCTGTAATGATAATGATCTTTAATCCGGGCCTGATCTCCTTCATTTTTGCAGCGAGCTCAGTTCCAAGCATTTTAGGCATAGCCTGGTCGGTAACAAGAAGATCATACTTAGAGGGATTGGTCTTGAATTCTTTCAGGGCAGATTGACTGTTTGACCTTATGTCGACACTGTATCCCAGGCTTTCCAGCATTTTCTTCCCCATGTAAGTGATTTCCTTCTCGTCATCTACAAATAATATGTGTTCACTTCCCCTTGATAATTTTTCGTTGGTTTCATTCACCTGGTGGGTAGTCTCACTGTACTGTGGAAGATATATGGTGAAGGTACTTCCTTTCCCGGGTGTGCTTTCAACCGCTATTGCACCACCATAATTGCTAACTATTCCGTGAACCACAGATAATCCCAGGCCTGAACCTTTGCCTACTTCCTTCTTGGTAAAAAAGGGTTCAAATATTCTTTCCTGGGTCTTTTTATCCATACCATGCCCGGTATCGGAGATCACAAGCTTGAGGTAGTTCCCTTTCTTCAGGTGTGGGAATTGGCTAAGGAGTTTAGTATTAAGGCCCACAGCCTGAAGATCAACACTCAATACTCCCCCTGTTTGTGTCATGGCATGGTAAGCATTGGTGCATAAATTCATGATGATCTGGTGCATGTGTGTTGCATCAGCCAGGATTGTGCCACTGTTCCGGTTAAGGTTATGCTTTATTTCTATTGTTTTAGGCAATGAGGCCCTTACCAGGTTAAGTGCTTCTTTAACCACCAGGTTCATCTGAATTGGATTTTTATCAAAATCCACTTCGCGGCTGAAGGTTAATATTTGCTGTACAAGATCTTTCCCCCTGATAGCAGCGTTATTGATCTGTTCAACATCATACCGTAACGTACTTTCCAGCGGCAATTCCTCGAGTGCCATTTCGGTATAACCCATAATAGGAGTAAGAATATTGTTGAAATCATGTGCAATACCACCGGCGAGGGTACCGATAGTCTCCATCTTCTGAAGCTGGAAAAGCTGAGCTTCCAGGTCGGCCCTTTCCCGTTCGTACTGTTTCCGCATATCAATCTCCTTTTTGAGGTCACGGTTTGCATCGGTTAATTGTTCTGTTCTCTCTTCAACCCGAAGCTCCAGTTCATTATTGGCAGCTTTTACTTTTTCCTGCTCGGTTTGCAACAGTTTCCTGAGAAAGAAATCCTTTCTTGCAGATAACTCAAGAAAATAGGCGATAAACATGCCAATCACATTGGCGCTGATAAAGAAATAATTAGTATTAACCATCACCTCAACAGGGGTTTCGGTTAACCAAATGGCGGCTAATTCATATGTGATCACAATCGACCAGCCGGCAATGGTCGCATAGATAAAGCGGGCCCTGATAAAAGTATATCCGAAAATAAAGATCAACAGTAATCCTGCATAATAGGAATAATCATTGACAAGTCTTGCAGCAAAGATGAACATGACAATAATCCCGAATCCGGTGAGATACATAATACAGGTCAGAACTACCTGCATGTATTTTTTAAAAGATTTGGAATAGGAATACAAAAAAACAGCCAGCAGGCAGGGATAAATTACTGCGAACCTGATAAACCAGAAAATATTCTTCAGTTCCGGAATGGAAATGGCATCAAGTATGGCAAATATACCATAGAAGAATAAAGCAAGTATGATAGAAAAACGAAATGGATTCAGTGATTTCTGGAAATAATCATCCAGGAACTCTTTTTCGTATTGTTTGAGATTTCCTTTAAACGCAAGGGTCACCCTGTTGAATTTCCAGGATTCCTGTGGAACAGATGGAAATCCAAGCAGGCTCTTTCCAGCATTTTTTAGTAATTTCGAAAGCATCTATGATATTAGTTAACTAATTGTATTATAAATGGTTATTAGATCTGATCTTAAGAAATAGATTAATGCCTAGGGGTTCTTCTTCTATCGTAACATATTCATCATTTGCCCCTGATTGTCTCGCTATGCGCCACAGGTCGTCCACCGACCTGTGATTGAGGTACCAGTCAGATAAAACTTCCATTAAATTCTTTGTTGGATTGATATCGCTGAAATTACCGATGATAAATATTCCTTCTTTGTTCAACGACGAAGAATATTTTTTTACCAGGTATAAAAAATGTTTTTCCTTAAAATAGTCAAACAATCCTGAACTCCAGATCAGATCATACGTTTTATAAGGCTTGAAGCGCAACACATTGATGCGGTTGTAATGGATGCTTCCATTGAAGCCTTCGTTTTGTTTTCTTGCATAATCGATGGCATTTTGATCAAAATCGATAAGGTCGAAGGTTATGTCAGCATCAGGATATTTGTTTAAAAGTTCATTAACGTCAGTGGCTGGTCCTGAGCCCAGGATAAGAACTTTCGGTTTCTGCCTGCCCTCCGTTAACATCTGTTCACATTCATGAATGAAATATTCCTTCCTGTTTCTAACTGCGTGCGCTGCTGGTTGGTTTTGAAAAAACAGATCCCAGTTCCGGTACCTGATATCTTTATTTATCCTGAACTTGTATATACTGTCGATGATCATAAAATCTCCCGGGTAACCAAAAGGTTTAACAAATCCATGTCCGATAAGGGTATTCTCATTCAATGATTCCTTTATTATCTCTCTGAAATGATCAATAAGATGTGAGTCAAGATTATCAACAATGTTTGTAAATTTCTCATAATCTTGCATATCCGGACCGCCATTCCGGACAAGATACCTGAGAAATGAGAGTGTCCCTTCGCTGAGTTGATTCTTTATGAGATTGGTATAATTCATGGGATATGTGAATGTATTTAGTACTGAAATTTGTGGAAAAAATGGTTTTTCACCAATCTAAATGTACGGGTACTGGCATGTAAATTCAATGGTTTGGTAATAATATGCATTACCGTAAAGCGGTGATATTAATCACCATTGCAACAGGCAGGAATTTGCTTTGAAAGGTACTGATATGGAATGATCCTTATTGAATAATCAAGCGTTGATAGTAACAATTGTCATCCGATTGTATTCGCAGGTTGTATATACCTGCCGGCAGGCCGGAAATATCCATCTCATGTACTTCTCCGGGCTGCAGGTCTCCTTTCCTCAGGATTAGTATCCATCTTCCCTGAATATCTGTCAATGAAATTATAGGATTCTTAATTATCTGATTGATAGATAAATAAAACTTGTCATATGCAGGGTTGGGATAGATGTTGAATGCGTTATCCCTTTGGTTGGAGAACATGGGTTGGATGGAAGTGGTATTTACATATTCTTCGGAAAAACCTGAACAGCCTTCCTGGGTGATCCCTTCCAGCATATAGATTCCTCCGCCCTGCATGTAATAAACATCAGCCGTTGCGCCTGCAATGGGTTCGCCATTCATATACCACTGCAACTCGAATACGTCGCCGGTTATACTGGCCCTGAGTGTAGTGTCATTTTCCGGAATAATATTAACTCCACCAGGAATAGCTTTACCACTGACGTTAACAGTATCGCGTGCTTTACAACCATATTGATCTGTAATTTCAAGAATATAATCATAATTGGTATTTGCACTCATCGGGGCGGGACAATATTGCAGGCCATCATATCTTGAGTCGTTCCAGTCATACCAGGCGTAACCCGGCCCGCCGTCCAGGATGGCAGTATCGTTGGCACAGTTAGAAATATCGGGACCCAGGTCGACTTCAGGGACAGCAATCATAACATTCACAGTATCTTTATACTGGTTGCCCTGGATATCGACCGTGACCCTGAATTCCCTTTCGCCTCCGCCATAATTTGTTGAAACCAGGTTAAAAGTTTGCCCGGTGGAATCATTCGACCATGAGTAGCTGTCAAATCCTTCGCCGGCATCAACGATCATGGATTCCCCGTAACAGACAGATGTATCAGCAAATGGCACCTGGTAAAGTGCATTTTCGAATTCAATGGCCCCTATATCGGGATCCGGGAATCGGTTTACACCGTTGATATCATAAGGGGCCTCACTGAAATATTTCCCGGTGTTTTTCAGGAACGGGCTGGTGGGAATAAAGGATTGAAGGTCTTCATATACCGGGTCTGCTTCGAAAGAAGTAGGATCCATTTTGTCGAATGCTACCTCCCAATCATACAGGTCGTCTATATAGTAGACATTATGCATAAGGGCCAATCCGGCAGTGTCTCCTACGTCAAAACCTGTATTCCCTGTGGTTGCATGAAAAATGTTATTGGCAATTGTCCCGTTGCAACTCAGAATATGAATCGGGGTGACGTCAGAATACACTGTATTGTGAAGTACCAGGAGGCTATCTGAACTCAGAAGTTGGATCGGAAAACTTGCAGTCTGGGCATGCATATCAAAAATGTTGTTCATAACAGTAGGTTCATAAACTTCTCCCTTGCCGGTATTCTGAATATGTATGCCCTGGTTGATTCCTCCGGAGCCTGCAAATTCGGGGGTTGAATAGAACCGGTTACTGTTAATAGAGATTTCCTTGGCAAGATCAACGTAGATACCTGCGTTAGACTGGTTCCGGAATTCATTCCGGCTAATATTGACTTTATTGTGATATTTCAAATAAGTCTCGGATATTATGTTTATTCCATTCCATCCATTGTGAAAATAATTTCCTTCAATGGCCAACTCTGTATTCCGGTAATCTTCAGAAGAAATCAGGTCTCCATATAAAGAAAATGAACTCTTGGCGGTCAGGAAATAATTCCCGGTAAAGGCAATATCAACACATGAATCGGTAAGCAGTATGATCCCCTGGTATTTTTCGGTCCTTTCAGAGCTGAACCCGAGGTTTTTGAAATGGAGGTGTTTTGCTCCGCTGAGATGATATACATAATCTTTTTGTAGTGTCTGGTTATGGTATGAGATCCATGTATCCGAGCTGTCGCCGGATGATGAAGTTAATGTGAGCGGATGAGCGGATGTAGCTCCTGGTACCGGGAAAATGACCAGTTGTTCTTCATGTTCTTCGGGTTCAAGGAGCAGGTTTGTAATGCTGTCGATATGAAGCATATATACATGGTTGAGTGCATCAGAAACGGATTCAAAATCAGCTGTGCCTGAGCTGCCTATGATATAATCACCTCTCATAGCCCCTGGGTAATCAAACTCATCGGCCCCGATATCCGGGTGGGTGGCATTCCTGGACTGGCCGTCGATGTCGCCGTTGACATCGGTCAGGGGTGTTCCTGCGCTGTCGAGGTCAGCAGAAAGGGTATGAAGGTCCGTCATACCAAAAAATCCGGAAATAGAAGAAATGGAATGCTGGTCAACACCGACGCTATCGATCCATTCCTGGATTGTAGTTGGTTTGTTGGCACCGTTTTGGATGAGGTAATCACCTGTGCCATAATAATTGTTGTAATCGCAATCCGGAACAGGAGTATAAGCATAGTTCGCAGCAATCCCACCGGCCAGGTTTACAAAACTATTATTGTATACCTGAAAAGTATTTTGGTCCACCGAAAAGGGACTTCCACTTGTTCCATAAGACAGAAAAGTATTATTAAAAATCTTCATTTTTCCTGATGAACTGGAGTAAAAACACGTATTACCACTATTAATAGAAATAAAATTATTTATAACCTGTATCTCGTTATTAATGCTCCCGCCGGAGCTTGAATTGAAACGGATACCATTGGTAGTATAATTGCCACGGTGGTGTTTATAAAGTTTATTCCCTTTAATTCTGGTTATATCGTTTACGTAATAAAGGTGGATCATGTCATTCATTTCCGAACTTTCGAGGGTACATTCAATACGGTTTGCCAGGATTTGAGGCGCTGTCATATATTTGAGATGCACGGCCCCATTGTAAAAATCCTCTATCTCATTGGACCGCAATTCTAATCCTTTTAGGTATAATCCAGGTTGTCCTTCAATATACACAGACCATTTACCTAATCTGAAAAGACTGTGTCTGATTAAAAGGTAGTTTGCACAGGAATCGGTACCCGATTCAGGTACAATATATACCAGGTGGCTGGTAAGGGAATCGCCGGTGATTACATTTTTTATGAATTCATTTCTGTCAGCCCCATTGTTCAGTTCAATGGTATGTCCCCAGAGTGAATCCCTTGAGGCAATTGTCATCCACTGGAATGTCGTGTAATCGGTGCTGTCGAGTTTTAGGGTATAAGGTTTGGATTGATCCACCGGGGTATAGGTAAGGATAACACTGGTGTTATCTTCATTCAGGGAACTAAAGATTACCCGGTTTTCAGGACCTGTTCCCGGGATATCTTTCAGCAGCACCTGCTCATTATATGTTCCCGGATCAACCAGGAATATTGTACTGTCACTAATGCCACAATTGCAGAGTGCATCCGCTGCATGCTGGAAACTGTTGTAGGTTTTTCCGGCACCGACATGATATGTCCCGTTAAGTACACTGTCACATGCGAATTCAGTTGCGATCAGGGTATCATTGCTCGTGTATTCATCGGTTTTTCCATTCGGATCCATTATCCAGGCTTCAAGGGTGTGGTAATTATGAGTGAAATCATAGGTTCCGATCACGATAGAATCTTTGTCCTCATAAAGGGAGAGGCTGCCACTCCAGGAAAATGGTGTTTGAGCTGCACCGTCCACTTTCCAGCCGATGTCAGCGCTGGTGATGGTTTCTGTCCCAAAACTTTTCAGAGTAACTGTCACATCCTGCGAGCCGGTCATGAATCCCCCGTCCCAGTGGTTAAATGCCATGATACCGAGATCGATCGTATCGTGTTCATAGACCTCAAATCCCATGTCGGCTGTGGTACCATCCGGATCAAGGGGATTCCCCGGATCCCCGGTGTTGATGCAGGGGGATCCACGCATCAATGTGAAATCACCCGAATCGGGTTCGGTTAGCAGGGGAACGGTGTCCAGGTTGGTAGGTCCGGTTGCTCCCGGGGCGCAGGTGTAAGTAAGGGTTGAGTTTGTAACATTGTTTTCCCAGATGATGGAACTGTTAACTATTGATGGTGTACTGCCGAATGTGCTGATCCCATAATCTCCCCAAACGGCCTGATTCCCCCAGATAGTAGACTGTTCAATCAGCGCATACCCGATATTTTGAAGTTCTAATCCTCCGGCTTCCCCGCTGCCACTCCAGCCGTCATAAAATGCTTCATTATCATAAACAAGGCATCGGTGCATCTCAAGGTAGCTGTCGTCGTTCGAGAAGAGCCCCCCGCCATACCGGCACCGGTTATTCCTGATAATGGAGTTATTGATAATTAGTTTACCATCATTATAAATGCCAGCCCCTTGGTCCAAATCACTAGTGTGGACCTCTCCGTTTCCATCCTCGATAATAAATCCATCCACTTCAGCCGTATCGGGATTGAAGATAACATGACAAGCATTATCGCCCCGCTGTCCTATCGATCCTATATCTCCGCTCAGAATAACCGGATTTGCTCTCCAGTCGCGCTGTGAATCGGCAGTTTCCGTACCCGAGAACCCACCCAGCATAACGATATGGTCAGGCAGGGCAAATGTGCTTAGGAAGTCGGTAGGGCTGTATGTGCCGTCCCTTAGCCGGTCGGGTTTATATATACCCCCTGCTACCCACACAGTATCTCCTTCAGCGGCCTGGTAAAGAGCTTCAGCAAGGCTGGTGTAGGCATAAGTCCAGGAAGATCCGTCAATAGTTGGTCCCGGAGCATCCTGATCGACATAAATCCGGGTTTGTGAAAAAGTACTTGTCCCGATAAATAGAAAGGCAAAAAAAGTGGCCAGGCGCAGTATAGTCGTCATAATAATAAGGTTATGTTTATGGAATTTTAAAGGTAGATAAAATATTTCGCTGATTGAAGATATTTCATAACATGATTATTACGGAAAAAATGTATTATATCAAGCGAATAGTTTACGTTCAAATAATAGTATATTTATGACAAATCAATTTCAGGTTGATTATTTGAAAAGATTAACAAGCTGAATATGGTAAGGAACCGTAAAAGACTATCCTTTCTTGACAGGTATCTTACCATCTGGATTTTTGCTGCCATGGTTATTGGAGTGTTATCGGGTTATTTCTTACCTGATATTGCACAATTCTGGAACGGGATGAGCAGGGGGACGACCAATATTCCGATAGCCATTGGCCTGATTGTAATGATGTATCCTCCGCTGGCGAAGGTCAGGTACGAGGAACTTAAAGATGTATTTCACAACAGAAAGATCCTGTTGCTTTCATTGATACAGAACTGGCTAATCGGGCCGGTCCTGATGTTTCTCCTAGCCATAATTTTTTTAAGGGATTACCCGCACTATATGGCGGGACTGATCCTGATCGGATTGGCCAGGTGCATAGCCATGGTGATTGTGTGGAATGAGCTGGCACGGGGAGATACAGAATATGCTGCGGGACTTGTAGCTTTCAATTCTATTTTCCAGGTCCTTTTCTTTTCATTTTATGCCTATTTTTTTATTACTCTTCTGCCCGGGTGGTTTGGGCTGGAATCTTTTGCTGTTGATATAACGATGCGCCAGATTGCCGAAAGTGTATTTATTTACCTGGGCATTCCTTTTCTTGCCGGGTTCCTGACCAGGTTCATTCTGATAAGGATCAGAACCAAAGAATGGTATCATAAAAAGTTTATTCCGAAAATCAGTCCCCTTACACTGGTGGCGTTACTATTCACTATCCTTGTAATGTTTTCGCTGAAAGGTGAATACATCATAAAAATTCCTCTCGATGTAGTCAGGATCGCTATTCCCCTGATCATTTATTTTGTCATAATGTTCCTTGTATCTTTTTTTATGGGGAAAAGGATAGGTGCAGGTTATTCAAAAACCACAACGATTGCTTTTACAGCAGCCAGCAACAACTTTGAACTGGCCATCGCAGTAGCTGTGACAGTATTCGGGATAGCTTCAGGTGAGGCATTTGCAGCAGTGATCGGACCACTTGTTGAAGTACCTGTATTGATTTTGCTGGTAAGCGTAGCCCTGAGGTTTCAGAGGAAGTATTTTGCATAAAGTGGTATCATTTGCAGCTTCACCAGGGGGTCAGTCTCTTCCCGGGAAATCATTTTCAACATCAATTATTTATATTATTTGCCTGTTCAGTAAATATTGGCATAGTAAATCTAAAATCACTCCCTTTGCCTACCTCACTTTCCACCCAAATCTTGCCACCGTGTTTTGCAACAAATTCTTTACAAAGCAGTAATCCTAACCCTGTTCCTGTTTCTTCAGCTGTACCTTTTGTGGTAAGAACTTCTGATATATCAAAGAGTTTTGCCAGATTTTCCGGTGGAATTCCTATTCCATTGTCTGAAACCGAAATTATTACATCTGATTGTGTTTGCTCGGTAATAATATTTATTGTGCCACTGTTGTTTGTAAATTTTATAGCATTCGAAACAAGATTTCGCAACACCGTTTTTAACATATCAATATCTGCAAAAACATTTAAGCGGTCTTCTGTGAGACACTTGATTACTATGTTTTTTTCATCGGCAATCGGATTAAGAGTTATCAGAACATCATTATAAACATCCGTTAGACTCAGATTCTGTGGTTTGAAAGGAATATTGCCCTGTTGCGCTCTTGCCCAATTCAATAAATCATCCAATAAATCAACAGAGCGTTGCGCTGATTTATTAATATTAATTACGAGATTCTCAATTTTATCAAAATCGTATTTATGAATGTTTTTTGTTAATAGTTCGGATAAACCCAGAAGGCTATTGAAGGGACTTTTTAAATCATGTCCGAGAATTGATATAAAACGGTCTTTGTCGGCATTTAGTTGACGTAGTCTTATTTCGCTCTTTTCTGCTCTTAGTCTTTCGAAAGTATAGTTTTTGTGAACAAACCTGATAATTATATATATTAAATAAGAACAGTAAATGAATGTAATGAGATTGTCAATCCAACGGTCAGTTTCAGATGGAAAGTTTATGATTAAATCTGGTCTGTAGAACTGAATAAGAAGAAGAAAAATATTCACAACTATGAAAAGAATGATAATATATTTCTTTATTTTATTGGGAACCACTAATAATCCAAGGATTAATATTACAAATGCAGGCATTATATTCGATCCATTAATGCCACCATTAAAAATCCAAATAATTGAAACTCCAAATATTGCAACTATAATAACCGGTGTAGCAAAAGGTTTAACTATGCTTTTAAATCTGACAAAATAGTAAATGGCTATCAGAAGAACAGATATAAAGATCAGTATTATTACAGTAATTGCTGAAGGTGCAGTAATACAATTGATTATTCCACCCAAGGCACAAAGCAATATTCCAACGATAATTGCAGACAACAATAAACGATGCTCCAATGAGAAATTTTCTTTCTCTGCAAAAACATAATTACGGATTTCTTTAATTCTTCTTTTAATCATTACATTTTTTCATACGAAATTTTATACATAATATATCTTCTGCCAAATTGATGGAGCTGCAAAGGCCGACGTTCCTGAAAGTTGAAAAGTATATGAACCTGTTACAAAATTCTTTCTCGCTTTATTTACTGGTGGCTTATTATTGCAATTCATGGTTCAGAAAAACATCGATACCATTAAAATGCAGAGGGAATAAATCATAAAGGAAAACCCACAAATAAATCATTAGATTAATGCTGAATTTCTATTTTTTATATTGCTTTTTGATTAACTTCAGTAATAAGGTACAATTAATTGGTTTAGATATATAATCGTTACATCCCGCTTCTATTGCCTTTTCTATGTCAACAGCAAATGCATAGGCTGTTTGTGCAATGATGATTACATCCGTGTTAAATAGACGGATTTGACGTGTGGCTTCATATCCATCCATTTCGGGCATCCTAATGTCCATTAAAATCAAGTCAAGGTCGGGATTGTTTCGACAAGCCTCAATAGCTTCAATTCCTGTTTCTGCATGTATAATTTTATGACTGATTTCCTGAAGTGCTTCGGTAATGAACAAAGCCGATGCTTCTTCATCTTCTGCAATTAATATTTTCAGGTCTTTTATTTCAACTCCTTCATCCTTCTCAGAAACAGCATTTCCGATAACGTTTTTGTCGTTCGATACATTATTGTAAGGTATGGTAAAATAAAATATTGAGCCTTTCTCTTCTTCGCTTTCGATCCAAATCTCGCCACCAAGTTTTTCTACATAAGATTTAGATATTGACAAACCCAAACCAGAACCCTGGTAAGCACGTTTATCTTCAATATCAGCCTGAATAAAAAGTTCAAATATTGCATTCAATCGGTCATTGGGAATTCCAATGCCTGTATCTTTCACAAAGAATTCAAGGTATCCCCCCCTTTTATTATATCCAAATTCAATTGAGCCTTCATCGGTAAACTTAATGGCATTTTTAACAAGG
>CAYZEZ010000002.1:0-45864 GCA_964477295.1 uncultured Bacteroides sp.
ATGTGATAGCAAACGGTGTGTCTGAAGAGCTGGATGAGTTGCGTGATATCATTTTTTCAGGAAAGGATTACCTGGTTAAGTTACAGGAAAGGGAAATAAAGAACACTGGCATCTCTTCCCTCAAAGTGGGCTTTAATAATGTATTTGGATATTATATTGAGGTCAGGAATACCCATAAAGATAAAGTGCCGGAGGAGTGGATCAGGAAACAGACCCTTGTTAGTGCAGAAAGATATATTACAGAAGAGCTAAAGACTTACGAATCAAAGATCCTGGGTGCAGAAGAAAAGATCCTTGCCCTGGAGACAGAGCTATTCAACAACCTGGTGCTCAGTATATTTGATTATATACCGGCTATCCAGCTGAATGCAGCCCTGGTTGCAAAACTGGACTGTCTGCTTGCTTTTGCAAATGTATCGGTTGAAAACCGCTATGTCAGGCCAGAGGTGAACCATTCCCATGTAATAGATATTAAGGAAGGACGGCATCCGGTCATTGAGAAGCAATTGCCTATCGACGAAGAATATATCCCTAATGACATTTTTCTCGATAACAAGGAGCAGCAGATCATTATTCTTACTGGTCCCAATATGTCGGGGAAGTCGGCGTTGCTCAGGCAGACGGCACTTATCACACTGATGGCCCAGATGGGCTGTTATGTCCCTGCAGCTTCTGCAAGGATCGGCTGGGTGGATAAGATCTTTACCAGGGTGGGAGCCTCGGATAATATTTCACTGGGTGAATCGACCTTTATGGTTGAGATGAATGAAGCGGCCAGTATTTTAAATAATCTTTCGGAGCGGAGCCTGATACTGCTGGATGAAATTGGGCGGGGAACAGCAACCTATGATGGGATCTCGATAGCATGGGCAATGGTTGAGTTTATTCATGAACATCCCGCAGGGAAGGCTAAAACCATGTTTGCGACACATTATCACGAGTTGAATGAAATGGAGACGGCATATAAAAGGGTAAGAAATTTCAATATCTCTATAAAAGAATTAAAAGACAAGGTGATCTTTTTACGTAAACTGGAGCCGGGTGGCAGTGAACACAGTTTCGGGATCCATGTTGCCAGGATGGCGGGTATGCCCCGGTCGGTGGTTTTTCGTGCCAGCGAGATCCTGGAAGAATTGGAAAAATCGCACCAGAAACAGTCGCTTACAAAACCTGTTGGCGATCTGGCCTCCAGCCGTGAAGGATTCCAGACAACCTTTTTCCAGCTTGACGACCCTGTTCTGAAACAGATCAGGGATGAGATCAAGCACCTCGACATCAATAACCTGACCCCGATCGAGGCACTGAACAAGTTAAATGAGATCAAAAAGATCACAGGCCTGGATTAATTGCCGTCGGCTTCAGAATAAATTGCCGTTGGCTTTAACCGGCGGGTTTGGTTTTGTAAGAATATCTGCGGGCTTCATCCCGCTCTATTTTCCATTTATTATTTTTAAATTCTTAAAATTTAAATTAAATTTGCCTTCCCTTTACACACCTACGCCCATACGCACACTAACTTGTAACTTGTTCATGCGGGAATAGCTCAGTTGGTAGAGCACGACCTTGCCAAGGTCGGGGTCGCGGGTTCGAGTCCCGTTTTCCGCTCTAAAACGTGACATGTGACGTGTGAATCGGAAGAAAAGAAATCCCGGCGTGGGATTTTTTTTTGGAAGGGATGTGATAAGTGGTAGGGGGATTATAAGGATGTTTCTTTAGGATGAAATTTTACACACCCCATTCCCAGCTCTCAAACTCTCGCTTCACTCATCACTCTTCACTTCAAAGGGCCCGGGTGGCGGAATTGGTAGACGCGCTGGACTTAAAATCCAGTGGGCCGCAATGCCCGTGCGGGTTCAAGTCCCGCCCCGGGTACAGTATACATGAATAACCTCCTGAATTTCATAATTACAGGAGGTTTTTTTAAAATATGGCTGATTTGTTGTTCGTCCTGTTCAAATCTTCATTATGATGAACTATTTTTTAATATCGAGATCGACCAGTAATGATTTGCCCTTGGTTAACCAGGAGATGCCGAATGCCCATAAAGCTATAGTTTCAAGCCAGAATACAGGATCACAGTTCTCGAGCACAGTGTACCTTCGTTCAAGGAAAATAAAATACAGGGCGATCAGCAAGAGGCATCCAAGCATCGTATAACCACATATCCTGTATAACATGTTTCTTTTTAGTTTCCTTTTCGATGGTTCTTTCGAGCCTTTAGTGAATAATACCAGTGAAAAATAGGCCAGCACAAGGAAAAACAATGCTGCTGAAACAAAATGCAAACTGCTTAATATTTGAGTATCAATGGTGGCAGGAATGCAATGAGTGAGCGGTTCGGTAATGGATGTAGGAAAGAATGCCACACCCAGTGCAAAAATACAGGCCAGATTTCCTGCCATGGCATCCCTGTAATCATAGCCTTTATAGGCAAATAAAAACAAGGCAATGGCGCAAATAATACCAACAAAAATATCCCGCATGTCGGTGTGATAATAACTGCTGATTGAACTCTGGATTTCTCTGCAGTCGGCGCCTATCACTGATCCAATCACCATAACCAGTGGAAATGAAATGCCGAGGATACCAACTGCTTTCCTCAATGTCAGATAAGAGATAAGCCGGGGCTCATCATTTTTTTCTTTTTTTTTGTTTTTTTTCATGGCTATTTTGATTAATTAAAAGTGGTAATGGCTGGTACGATTGTTTTTCAGGATTATGGTACCAGCCCTGAAAAGTCTACCGGCGCAAAGTCTGAGATTATTGCCTGAACTTTGGTATAATAAATTTATCCCAAAATGTTCAGAATATCAAATATTTGGTGACAGAGAAGTTGAGTTTTGCTATCCTTAATTCTTGTCTGGTTGTATATGTTCCCCGGATATTATTATTCTTTAAACTCCAATAAATAAATGTATTCATCATCTTTTGCCACATTGACTAATTTCCCCTAAATTCGTATTTTGATTTTGTTTATGAGAAGATCCATACTGCATGCATTGCTTTATAGCCTTATGATTCAGCTGTCGGCCCAGTATCCAACCGGTACCATCAGCATGAATTACGTGGAGGAGGAGTGCTATGTATACCTTTTTTCTGTGGCCTCCTGGGAGTTTCAGGCGGATACTTCGGGACTGGCGTATGTGTCATTCGCGGTGTGTGAGAATCTGGATGACCAGCCGTTTTATCTTCTTTCGGATTGTGAAGGTTTATCCGATACATTAAAATTGAATAAGGGTCTGAATAACCTTACACTGGAACATAAATTGCGCGTCAGGAAAAAGGTGCCTTTTACCGCCGGGGTATGGCAGCGATATAAACTCGACAACGACCAGAATATTTTTGTAATTGATAACGGGCTGGGAATCGCCGGGAGCAAACCGGCCTACGAAGGATCAATCCCCGGATTTGTTTATGACACTCTTACATACATTGTATATGATACTGTGGAATTATATATCGCAATCCTTGATACAGTCAGGTACTATGACACCATCCGCGTGAGTGATACCATATATGTTACCAGGGACTTCGAGTCAAGCATGGATGAGCTTCCCCCCGAAGCCCTGAAAATGGTCGTACGGAACGATGAGATCACTGCTAATTTTGTATTCGATGATGCAGAGGTGTATAACCTGACCGGTCAGCTCATGATTAAAGTAATCAACACCAATACCATCCCCATCCCGGGAATACTGCCTGGAATTTATATACTTAAAGCCAGGGTTAACAACCGTCTCTTCCAGACAAAGTTTTATAAAGAATAAATATCTCTGCCCGCTAACATGAATAAAGGCTGTGGTGGGGTTTTAAAAAAGCCTGAAAAAAGTTAAAAGAACATCTTCACTGATATCGCATTCCGGATATGATTTTTTTTACCTCCGGATGGGATGGGTCCGTAAGTATTGCCTTTTTAATCAGATCATTGGCCTCTGTTTCCCATCCAATCAGGACATAGTTCCTGGCGAGTGATAACATTATATCTATATTGGTGGGATCGTTCTTTTGTTGCTGCTTCAATTCTACTGTGGATGTCAGGATTTTTAATTTTCCCTTTGCCTGCTCCGATGATATCCCTCCATTTATAGCATATTGAAGATATGTGACAGATTCTTCCAGATTACCTGCTTTCAGGAAATTGCCTGACAGGTTATAGGCTATTTCGGGAAGGGGTTCCAGATTGTATCCCGACTTAAGCTCATCAAGAGCTATTTCCGAATTGTTCATCAACCCATAGGCCTTGGCCGACATATTATAAGGAATCCCTGAATACCTGAATTCAAGTTTCATTGCTTCAGCAGCACGAATGGCTTCATAATACATATGCTTATCCATACAGTATGAATAGTATAGGTTGATGGCCCCAGCCCAGTCGAGTTGTTTATTAAATACCTTCCATCCAAGGGTGTCAGGTAAGGATGACAAAGGTATGGTGGATAAAAGGGAATCCATGTCAACCATCTGATCTGTAAAGGGCCAGGAATGGGTTAACTGGTATATGCCCAGGAAGGCAAAAACAGAATCAATAGGTGTGACCGGCAGAAGCTTGAATGCGGCCTGGTACGGAACCGGTTCCTTAAGTGAGATAATCTTGTGATTCATAAGTGCCTGAAAAAAGGCGTCTGCCATTAAGAAATATCCCCTTGCACAGGGGTGGATGTGTTCTGTAATCAATTCCTTCCCGGTGATACCTCCCGGTGAGCCGGCTGAAAAGACTGAATCAATGTCGACCAGGATAATCCCCGGTTGTTCTGCTATGGACCTGATCCTGTTATTGATTTCTCCGGGTGCCCTGAATCTCAATAGATCCAGGTCCCTGGCACGAAGGAACATGGCCATGGCTTCCTTGAAATATTTTTCTGAGAAATATGTTTTTCCGGCGAAGAAATAAGCATCGGCATTCGTATTCTCTTTTGCCAGCAAGCCGGGCAAATCATCCATGGCAGGCAGACTATCCATCCCGGCTATGGTTCCCTCACTGATGAATGGTTCGATGTCCTTAAGGTTACACACCGTTGTCCCGATCAGTACTGGTATCTCGCTGGCCTGATATATATGTATAAGTTTTTTAAGGTTTTTATCAAACTGACGGATCCCTTCGTTGTATAATTCAGATCCATAGGGGATTGATTTCCTTGCCACCATCCGCTCCATCAAGGTTTTATCCGGGCTAAGCAGCACATCTCCTGATCTTTTGCGGGCTATGTTTTTCTGAATGTTCTTGACTAATTGAACGAGCCGTAAATCATCAAAAACCATATACATGCGTTTCAATGCATGACCCTTTGTAATAAGCTGGGTCGAAGCCACCCCCAGAGCCCCATAGTATTCATTGTGCCCGGCATAGATGATAACTGCATCCGGTTCAACGGCAGCAATCTCATCCGCAAGGTCAAGTAATGTATAGCTGTTGACTGCTGTGATCGCCGTATTGATCACCTCCACTTGATAACCAGGCAGGGACTGCCTTATTCGTTGCTCGAGCATGGATGGAAAAGATCCCCCGTGCATATATGGAATTCCAAGAGCAGTAGAAGCCCCCTGTACCACAATCCGGATAGTCTTGTCACTTTTTTCTTTTTTAAATGAAGGAAAGGAAACGTTGGGCGCTGCTTCAGGATTTAAAAAGTACCTGTGGGCAATGTCGGGATTTATCCTGAGCAGGTCACTCCTCACAGGATCTTCAATAAAAAGAGTGTACCGGTCTCCATAGCCTGAGATCCTGAGTACACCTTCCAGCAGGACCAAAAGCAGAAAAGGCAGACTGATGGCAATACCGGTAAATAAGATTCTCCTGAAGGCTGATAAAGGTCTCATAAAGAGTATAAGTGCAAATGGTAACCGATGAATATATAAATAATGCTTTATACCATTGACCCTGGTCCCATAATTTTTTGTTCCCTGAAGTGGGTCGGTTAACCCTGCAGATCAGGATGTTTTGATTGATTTGCGAATGATAATGCGTATCAGGAGAAAATAACCCAGCCCTGCTCCGGATAACATCCCCAGGTAATTATATACCATATCAGCTATAGTAAATGACCTTCCGGGGATGAATATCTGTAAAAATTCGGCCAGCCAGCCAAAAATACTTCCTATAGCGATAAATAAAATGAAATCAATTGCCTGGATATGGAATGAATGGTCACCTCTCCACATAACAAAGAAAAATCCAAGCATAAAGTATCCGACAAAATGTTCAAGGTGGTCCCACCTGAATTTTGAAATGGATTGGGTAATGATCTCTCCTGCATCCGGGATAAGACCAATGGAAAACAGTAAAACTGCCCATGAGATAAGCAGGATAATCCATAACAGTTTTATGTAATAAAGCCTGATCATAAAGAAGTGTCAATAGAATTAAAACCTGTATTTTCCCCGGTATAATAATTCTTTTTAAAGGGGCAATATTACAGAAAAATGTCTTACAATAAAACATCTGCCGATGCCAGATATCTTATGCTGCTATTTTCTTCATTAATTTCTTCCTTCCAAAAAATATCCTGCTTTTTACTGTTCCAATCCTGATGTCCAATTCATCGGCAATTTCCTTGTATTTGTAACCGTCGAAATACATCTGGAACGGGATGCGGTATTCATCTTCAAGGTTGTCCAGTACGTTTTGTATCTCTTTGGCTGTCATTTGAGAGTCAGGGGTGGCCACTTCAACAGATTTCGCCCCATTCAGGTAATACAGGTCCCTGGTATTATCAAAAACAGTGTTTTCTCTAACCGACCTTCTGTAATTATTAATAAAGGTATTTTTCATGATGGTATAGATCCAGGCTTTGAAATTGGTATGTTCAGTAAACCTGTTTCTTGAATTTAATGCCTTAATATATGTTTCCTGTATCAGATCCAGTGCATCTTCACTATTGGCAGTCAGGCTTAAGGCAAATCTTTTCAGATGATCTTCCAGGCTGATTAATTGATGGTTAAATTCTATTGCTGTCATTATCATTAGTTTTTGTTTAACTTATAAATTATAATATTGAACAAATATAATAACATATTAAACAACAAATCCACTTCATTAAGCAGAGAATATTAAAATTAGGGCACATTCTAAATAAGGAGAATGCTATATATATCATATAATTAGAGATATATATATTTTTCATGCCTCAACTTCTAAATTATATAAATGTTTAATAAAAACAGTTAAATATTAAACAATAAAATAAATTGATTAAACAAAACGGCTGTCCATAGTTAACTATTCAATCCGTGTCAGGATCATATTATTGAAGTTTATCTAAATCTGAGAGCTGGGATCAGGGACTGATCTGGTCCGCGCACCTGGTACTGACCGGGACGGAAAGGTTACAACAAAAATTACTGATGTATAAAAGGAGTATTTTTTAGAGGTAAGTCTCAAGCTCTTCAAAGGACAGGATCCTTACAATGTTTTCAGGGAGTTTATCTGAGATTTGCCTTATCTGGTGACCGGTTACAAATATTTTTTTATCTGGAAACCGAAGGGATAATTTATGCAAATAGGAAGAAAGTTCTTCGCCTGAGTATACATTAATAATGGAAGTTAATAAATATTCAAAAGAAATAACCGATGCAGCTTCCGCCATATCATTCAAAGGTACCCATTGTCCCAGGTAGGTAAGGTTGTGCCCTTTTTTCTGGATCAGGTAACTGGTATATAAAAGGCCAAGCTCATGCAATTCTCCCTCGGGGAGATATAGCATGAAACTTTTAGGGGAGGGACTGGGGCTAATAATAAGTTCGTCAATGGCAACTATTAATTTTTGCCGGATGAGATTGGTGACAAAATGTTCCTGGGCCGGATTGATGGCCCCGGTCATCCAGAGTACTCCAATCTTTTCAAGGAATGGATAAATCACTTTTTCCATACTATTCTCAAATCCAACCTGGAGAATAACACGTGAGAATATTTTTTCAAATTTGATTTTATCCAGATCGACCATGGCTATAATCAGCTGGTCGATTATGGTGTCAAAATCATTCGACTCCCTGGTGACCTGCATGACCTGGTCTGAAATTTGCTCTTGCCGAAGATCTGCTATATGTGAGATCTTCATGCCGTTTCGGTTCAACAATGAGATGTTCAGGATCTTCTTAAGGTCCTCATCACTGTAATACCTTATATTGGTATCGGAGCGACCGGGTTCAAGAAGTCCATACCTCTTCTCCCAAATCCTTATGGTATGTGCTTTAATTCCGCTCAATTTTTCCAGGTCTTTTATTGTATAGGTTGCCATAAATAGTGAATAGTGAATCGGATGGCGATGCACGATTTTAATAATGTGTTTAAGATAAAGTAAATCTGATTTAACAACAAACCGGAGAGGAAAAAGTTCAAAAACACAAAACAGAAATCAGAAGTCAGAAATCAGAAGCCAGATATTAGAAGGGAAGAGAAGAGGTTAACAATAGAAAGCAGGCAGCAGAAGATTAGTCTGGTAGTTTTCTGATAAGGGAAATACCATCCCTGATGGGAAGGATAACATTTTCAACTCTGTTGTCTTTACGGATCATTTCGTTAAACGCGAGGATCCCTTTTGTATAATGGTCATTGCTGCCTGTTGGATGAATAACTTTCCCGCTCCAGAGCACATTATCGGCCAGGATAAATCCTCCCGGTTTTACTTTTCGCAATACCAGGTTAAAATAATCAATATATTCGTCCTTTTCAGCATCAATGTAAACCAGATCAAATTCTTGACCCATACAAGGGACAATATCTTTTGCGTCACCTGTAAACATTATAATTGAACTGTCCATCCCGGCTTTTCGAATAAATGTTAAGGCCAGTTCCTTAACTTCTTCATCAATATCAACAGTAAATACCTGTCCGCCAGGCTTCAGCCCACGGGCGAGACAAATGGCTGAATAACCCGTAAAAGTCCCTATTTCAAGGATATTTTCCGGTTCGATCATACGGCTTATCATTTCCAGGAATTTTCCCTGAATTTGACCTGCAATCATGTGCGGATGAACTGTTTTATTATAGGTTTGCCGGTATAATTCGGCCAGGACTTTATCTTCGGGTGATGAATGGTCGTTGATGTATTTTTCAATTCCGGTATCGGTAATCATGATTAAGTATATTTGTATAGAGGCCCGGTATCGTTCATCGTTCCTTTTTGGTGTGGGAGGTGGATTTTGGTCACTCCTTTGAAAATTAAAGGTATGTCAGGACAGAAAGGTTCTTTTTATCAAGTATATCATTAGCAATCTCCATTATTTCTTCAGAGGTAATCTGATCGATTTGCCGGCTGATCTCAGCCAGGCTGTCCACTTTATCAAACACCAGGTAGCTTTTCGCCATGCTCAGCATAAGGCTTTCATGATTCTCTGCAGAGATGGCAATAATCCCCATCAGTTGTTTCCTGGCTCTCGACAATTGCATCGTACCAAGTTTGTTCATGCTGATCTTCCGAAACTCCTTCAACACAGCATCCCGGCTGCGTTCCAGTTTAGATTTTTCACAACTGAAATAAACCATCATTACCCCTGTATCGGTATAGGGTGTGTAATGAGATTCAGAATGGTAGGAATACCCGTTCTTTTCCCTGAGTGTCATATTCAACCTGGTTTTTAATCCCGGACCACCCAGGATATTATTCAGAAGATGCAATCCTAACCTCCTTTCATCGGGCAATGTATAAGCCCTGCTGCCTATAATCGAATGTGCCTGGAACGTTTCTTTCTCAATAATTGTATCCGCAGGGGTATATGACGAAATTCCTGACCTGGCACGCTTCCTGGATTTATCAAGTACCTGTCCGAAATGTTTTTCTGCAGCCTTGATGAACCTGTTAAAGGGGACATTACCAACCAGGCAAACAACCATTTCCTGAGTGGAATAGTTTTCCCTTACGAACCTGGAAATTTCATTCATCCCAATTTTGCCGAGTGATTCAGGAGTTCCCAGTATATTCCGACCAATGGGATGGCCATAAAAAATCATCTCTTCAAAATCGTCGAAAATCAGTTCACCCGGATTATCGAAGCACGAATTGATCTCATCGACAATTACCTCTTTTTCCCTGATAATTTCCTTTCCCGGGAAAACCGAATTGAACATGACATCATAAAGAAGTTCAAGTGCCCTGGCATAGTCGTGTTTCATAAATGAAGCATAAACACAGGTTTCTTCCTTTGTGGTATAAGCATTGATCTCTCCGCCAACATCTTCAAGCCGGCTGATGACATGGTAGGCTTTGCGTTTCCTGGTACCCTTGAATATCATATGTTCAACCAGGTGGGCCATTCCGTGCTCCTGCTCCTCCTCGTCGCGTGATCCTGTTCCCGACAGCAATCCAACATGGGCTATCATGCTGTTGGTTTTCAGGTGGATCAGCCGTATACCGTTTGACAGGATATGTGTACTGTAATTCATTGGGCAAATGTAGTAAGGAAAAATGATAAACTGATCCCTGTAAACAAAACTGAAAATTACTCTTTAAGTCAATGGACAGGTGATGGTGGGGTGCGTAATGGAAAACAGAAAAACCGACGATCACAAGATTCTCTGTTGATATCCCCATCCCGGATGGTTGAAAATATAATTCAATGCTTCGCCAGGCGATCTGGATCTCACAATGTCTTTTCCGATGGCAATAAATTCATGGAACATGATGTTGGGAACGGTTTGCCTGTCGATATTTTTTGTAATGCCAAACTTCACAGGTGCGGTCTCTTTTCTGAATGTCCTGAACAGCCTGTCCCAGATGATCAGTATGGCGCCATAATTTTTATCGATATACTCGGGGTTGCTTCCATGGTGTACCCTGTGGTGGGAGGGGGTGTTTAGAAACCATTCAAACACATTCAATGATTTGATGGTCTGTGTATGAACGAACAGCTGGTAGAAGTAAGCAATGGAATCCATCAGGATAATGGCAACTGGATCAAATCCGATCAGCGCAATAGGCGTCCAAAAGAATAATCTAAAAGTCTGGATAAGAAAATTATTGCGGACAGATGTGCTGAAATTGTAACGGGTGGAACTGTGGTGTGCCACATGAAAGGCCCATAAAATTCTTACCACATGGCTCATACGGTGGAATGTATAAAATACCAGGTCATTGATCAGGAGCAGGATTATCCATGACCACCATACCATTCCTATGTTAAAAAGGGCAATTTTATTGCATAAGGTGAACAATCCAATAAAAACACCTTTGATAATGAACATGAACAGTGTAGTGAGTAATCCCAGGATAATATTATTTATGAAGTCTTTACCCTGATATAGCTTGCGGTTGCTTTTTGAGGCAATGAGCAACTCGATGGCCACAACCACGAAAAAGATCCCGTATGCTATGAAATGTTGAGGGTCCACAGAAGAAATGGATCTTTAAGTAAAGGTATTGTTTTATTTTCATATTTCAAATCAGGAAACCGCACCTGATACGATAAAAATCCCTGCAGATGATTGATCTGCAGGGATCTCAAAATTACTGTATGTCAATAAAAATCTAACCTGAAGTCAAGGGTCAGGCGCTCATCTGCTTCTCTTTTGTGTTTACGCCGGTTGCTTCGACAGATCTTACTGTCTGGATAATCCTCGCAGCTACTTTGTAAGGATCTGCATTTGATGCGGGCCTCCGGTCTTCCAGCCTCCCTTTCCAGCCATTTTCAATGGTACTGATAGGGATACGAATGGAGGCACCACGGTCTGAAATGCCATAGGAGAATTTATCTATTGATTGTGTTTCATGATGTCCTGTCAGGCGCTGGTCATTATCAGCTCCGTAAACAGCAATATGGGCCTGGATATTATTACCAAAGGCTTCGCAAATCTCTGTAAATATTTTTTCGTTACCAGCTGATCTCATCGTTCCGTTGGAGAAATTGGCATGCATACCAGATCCGTTCCAGTCACCTTTAACCGGTTTTGGGTGGAGGTTAATGCGCACGCCAAACTTTTCTCCGACTCTTTCGGCAAGGTATCTTGCAATCCATACCTGGTCTCCGGCCTCTTTCGCTCCTTTTGCAAAGATCTGGTATTCCCACTGTCCTTTCATTACCTCTGCATTTATCCCTTCAATATTCAAACCAGCTTCAATACATGCATCCAGGTGTTCTTCGACCAGTTGCCTTCCTACAACGAATTCTGCACCAACCGAACAATAGAATGGACCCTGCGGTGGAGGGAAATATCCTGGCGCAGGAAATCCCATTGGTGTATGGTGATCAAGATCCCACAACACATATTCCTGTTCAAACCCAAACCAGAAATCTTCATCGTCGTCATCAATAGTCGCTCTTCCATTTGATTCATGGGGAGACCCATCGGCATTCATAACTTCTGTCATTACCAGGTAGCCGTTTTTCCTTTGGGGATCAGGGCATACAAAAACGGGTTTCAGCACGCAATCTGAATCATTTCCTGCTGCCTGATCGGTTGAAGATCCATCGAAATTCCATATTGGACAATTCTCAAGCTTTCCGTCGAAGTCGGATACTACGAGTGTTTTACCTCTCATCATCTGGGTAGGCTTATAACCATCGAGCCAGATGTACTCTAATTTTGATCTCATAATGTTTTATTGATTAATGTAATAATTATATAGTATTTTTATCTTACCCCCTATTATATTCATAATTATATTTTAAAACATAATAAATAATTTGACAAATATAATATATTTATGAAGTCGTAAAAAAATATATATATAATATTTTAATAAATTGACAACTTTTTAACTACCTCCCCATTTTAGATATTGGATCCCCATGAAAGTCCTTTATTTATTGATGGTGATTTTGATGGGCTTAATAGAATTTATTTTATATTTTTCAGTTTCAATCGAAAAAACCGAAAAATGAAAAGCTATATTGACCAGGAAATATGTAAGCAATGCGAACATTGCATTGAGGTGTGCCCTTGTAACATACTGGGAACAGATACACAGGAAAACGTGTATTTCATCCCTGAACGGCAGTCAATCTGTTTGAAATGTGGCCATTGTATGGCTATCTGTACTACAAAAGCAATATCTATAGAAGGGTTGTCGTATGATAAGGATTTTTTTGAGTTGCCCGATATCAGTATCGACCATAAAAATTTTATTGATTTTCTTGCGAACCGGCGTTCTATACGAAATTTTAAGGATAAACCGGTTTCAGATGAGGTTATTAAACAAATTCTGGATCCCATATCTTATGCCCCATTCGGAGCGAAACCAGAGAAAGTAAATATAACAGTGGTTAATAACAGGGATAAAATAGAATCTGCTTTGCCATATATTGCAGACTTCCTGGATAATATTGTAAAATGGATTGAAAATCCGGTCGCTTCCTTTATGATAAAGAGGAGAAACAGCGAGGAAACTTTCAGTACCATAAAAAATCATTTATATCCAATTGCCAGGCTGGGAAATTACAAATTGGAATATGGAGACAGGATTACAAGGAATGCGCCTGCCATAATCATTTTCCATGCTGATAAAAATGCAGAAGAATATACACATAATTCACTGATATATGCCACATATATGATACTGTCGGCACATTCTCTTGGATTAGGAGCATGTATGATTAGTCTCGTTCCTGCAGCCATTAATAAAGTAAAAGAGGTCAGGGGTATTTTTTCTATACCGGAAGAACACACAGCGATTATTTCTGTGATTGTCGGGTACCCGAAATATAAATTTAAAAGGGCCATCAAAAGGCCGGTCCAGGTTATTAATTACGTCTGAAAACAACCAGGTATAGAATCATAATAATCTTCAGGTGCCTATATCTGAATGACCAAAATTAATTTAAGTTGCTAGTTACGAGTTACTGGCACCTGGTACCTGGCACCTGGCACCTGGCAACTAGCCCCTAGTACCCATCAACTGGAGTTAATTAATATAAACCAGATACCCCGGTCCTGATTTAAAAAATCAGAGCATAGAGTCATTATTCATTAACCATCCATTTCCTGTTGTTGTATCTGTTACATTTTCAGATATTTGCGGCCAAGTCCTATTTATATGTTATTTTAACCTGCAAAAATAGGATAAACAGGTATTAATATCATAAATTTAATCAGTTTAATATGGGTGGGCAAAAAATACCGCCGGATGGCAATAGCGCTGCAGGTACTCGCGAGGTATGTGGCTATTCAGTTTTTCAGGCAGAAAATATGGAGGAAGCGAAAGCTTTAGCGTAAGTTTCCGAACTCAGGAACTCGCATCCTTGCCGCTTACAGCGAGGAGTTTCAATTATAACATATATTTTAATTAAAAAGGAATACTAAAATGGAGAAGTTTCTTATTGAAGTCCCGCATGAGCCCACTGAAGCTGCATGTGTAAATGCCGTAAGAATTTTTTATCAAACAGGTTCTCACTTCCTCGCCAATGCCGACTGGGGGTGTCATGATGGTGAACATAAAGCCTGGCTGTTAGTAGAAGTTGAAAACAAAGAGCAGGCTCTCCAGATTCTGCCTCCGGCCTTCAGACCGGATGCAAAAATTGTAATGCTCCACAAGTTCACCAGAGAAGAAATGGATAATATTGAGGAAGCTCATATAGCATAGTAATAAACGGATTCTTAACTGCTATGTGACCAGTTTGCTTTTGAGTGAGTCATAAATGAAGACCTGGCAGTAGTCAGGAAAAGATTTGTTTGGTATCTCACCTGAAATAACTTTTTAGCAGGATCCGGAAATATTAGCTATACTTACCTGACAAATTCATCTTTCCGGATGTGCATTATTGGCACCCCATTTAAATACCTGCATCTAAGCCTTAAAATTTATAATGAAAGCAATTATTTTATTTTTCCTCCTTTTTTCGGTAATCATCGGGCATGCTCAATGTTTTATCTGTGATACCGAAAACAGAACTTAATTAATACCCATTGAATGCATCTAATGAGTTAAGTAATGCCGGCGTATTAAATAAAAGTGTAACTTTACCATAATTTAAGATTTGAGAATTTGCGCTAATATTTACTAATATCTCTTTCCACCGTTAGTTCATCACAGCTCTACTTTTTAAATCCTTATATTAAGCCCTTAAAGATCAGGGCTTTGTGATCGATGAGCTTGTTTGGGATTTGTTCCCTGCAAAACAAACTTTTAATTCATTTAAGAATGAGAGAATTACGTATTGGAGATTTGAAAATCAAGGTACCCATCATACAGGGTGGAATGGGTATTGGTATATCCATGTCAAGACTGGCAGGAGCGGTAGCGAATGAAGGTGGGGTTGGAGTGATTGCAGGTGCGTGTATCGGCATGACAGAACCCGATTATGCAAAGAATTTCATTGAGGCGAATATAAGGGCCATGAAGAAAGAAATTCAGAAAGCAAGGGAAATTACCAAGGGTGTGCTTGGTGTTAATATCATGGTTGCCCTGACCAATTTCCAGGATCTGGTAATAACAGCCATTTCAGAAGGAATAGATATTATTTTTTCCGGTGCCGGCCTGCCCATGAATTTACCCCAGTTTTTAACGAAGGGATCAAAAACCAAGCTTGTCCCGATTGTATCCTCAGGAAGGGCAGCCAGGATTTTGTGTTTGAAATGGAAAGAACATTATGATTATCTGCCCGATGCCATTGTTGTTGAAGGACCAAAAGCAGGGGGACATCTTGGATTTAAACGGGCACAGCTGGATGATCCTGAATTTGCCCTGGAACAGATCTTGCCCGATGTAATTGAGGAAGTAAGATTTTTTGAAGAAAAATACAACACTAAGATTCCTGTTATCGCAGCAGGAGGGATATATACCGGGGCCGATATTAAAAAAATAATGGATATGGGTGCAGCCGGTGTTCAGCTGGGAACACGATTTGTAACAACAGATGAATGTGATGCTTCCATGAAGTTTAAGCAATCATACATTGATTCTTTGCAACAGGATATGGAGATCATTAACAGTCCTGTTGGTATGCCAGGCCGGGCCATTAGAAATGATTTTATTGATAAGATAAACAGGGGGGAGAAGCGTCCTATAAAATGCCCTTATAAATGTTTAAAGACCTGTAACATTGAATCCACTCCATATTGTATCGTTGCTGCATTGTATAATGCCATGAAAGGCAATTTCTATAATGGGTTTGCATTCGCAGGGACCAATGCGTTCATCGCCACAAAAATAATATCCGTTAAAGAAACTATTGATTCATTGATAAGTGAATTTAAGGAAGCAGTGGCAAGAAAGATTTAGTACAATCCCTGCAAGTAAATATTCATTTTACTTTACCTTAACATTATCATCCTCAGGAAATTTTACTGGTATTATACAATCACATCAGGTAAGATCAGCAGAAAAATTGAACTGGTGTTAAAAAGTTATCCCCTGATCTGAAAAGAATTGAAAATTTCTGCTGTATGTATGCGGATTATCGTACATTTGCGGACTAATTTAAAAACATGGAATTTAAGGACTTAGGGTTACACACCGACATTCAGAAGGCAGTTACAAAACTTGGTTTTATAACTCCCACAGAGATACAGGAAAAAACGATTCCCATCTTGTCGGAAGGATTATGGGATTTTGTGGGATTGGCTCAAACCGGAACCGGGAAAACAGCTGCTTATGGTTTGCCGTTAATACAGCATATAGATTTTAAAAGTAAAAACACACAGGGATTGGTAATTTGCCCGACCAGGGAACTTTGTATGCAAATAACAAAAGACCTGGAATCTTTTGCAAAATTTCACCCCGATGCTAATATCCTTCCGGTGTATGGTGGAGCCAGTATTGATGATCAGATCAGGAGGATAAGCAGAGGTGTGCAGATTATTGTTGCCACGCCCGGAAGGCTATTGGATCTGATTAGCAGAAAGGCCATAAAATTGAATACCGTTCAAAGAGTTATTCTGGATGAGGCGGATGAAATGCTCAATATGGGATTTAAAGAGGATATTGATTCTATCCTGGAACAGACCCCGGAGAAAAAACGGGTCTGGTTGTTTTCAGCCACGATGCCTGATGAGGTTCGGCGGATTGCAGAAAACTATATGGATAATCCGATTGAAATTCTTGTGGGGAAGAAAAACAGCCCGGCTGCAAATATTGAGCACCGATACTCTATGATGAAGGAAAAGGACCGTTATCATGCCCTTAAAAGAATACTCGATTATTATCCCGATATCTATGGTTTAATATTTTGCAGGACAAGAAGAGAAACCGGGGCTGTATCTGATAAGCTTGAGAAAGAGGGATACAATGTAGTTGCTTTGCACGGTGACCTTTCACAGTCGCAAAGAGATTCTGCCATGAAAAAATTCAGGGAAAGAACAGCTAAAATTCTGGTAGCTACTGACGTAGCGGCAAGAGGGCTGGATGTAGAAGATATCAGCCATGTAATTCATTACAACATGCCTGACGAGGTGGAAAACTATACTCACAGAAGCGGCAGGACAGCCAGAGCCGGGAAAAAAGGTATATCTCTTGCCTTGGTTAACACGAGAGAGCTGAATAAAATTCACCAGATTGAAAGGGTCATCCGGTCGACTATTGAATATACACCGATTCCCTGTGCTGAAAATATTTGCGAGAAGCAAATGTTTGCACTGATGGACAGGGTCGTTAAAACACCTGTAGATGAAGAGGCGATTGAACGATATTGGCCGGTTTTTTATGAGAAATTAAAGAATCTTTCCGCAGATGATATCGTGATGAAGTTCATTTCTGCTGAGTTGAATACTTTTCTGAGCTATTACAAAAATTCAGGTAACCTGAATGCTATCCAGGAAACGGGGACAGAAGGAAGAAGGCAGGATAAAAGAAACGGGAAACCGCAAAACAGAAATCTTTCCGGTGCTTCAACGAAGTTTTTTATTAATCTGGGTGAGCGGCAGAATATGAATAAAGGAGCCCTGGTGAGACTTATTTGCACTGAAACCAATATTGCAAGCCATCAGATCGGAAGAATTGATATTTATCCGGGATCTTCAAATTTTGAGGTGGATAATATGGTTGCAAATACAATACTTCCAAAGGTCAGAACAGGGGTCTATGAGGGAAAAACTTTTAGCGTAAATATATCCCGGGAAAGAGATTTACTCAGCAAAAAAGGCAAGAGGACAAGGATATAGCTTTCCCTGAAAATAGTATATTAACAGGTTCTTCGTCTACCTTGGGGCAGAGGCCGATAAATATACTGCCTGCCCGCTGAGTATTTTGTTTGTAAGATGTATCTGCAGAAAATAAACTCCTGCCCGAAGTGAATTCCCGGAATCATCCCGCCCGTCCCATTCAAGGGATTGTTCGCCAACAGATCCAGGTAGGTATTTCGTCGACTTTACCAGCATGCCATTCAGGCCATAAACCCTGAATTCGACAGGTCCTGGTTCAGTGGTGGTGAAATTTATGGCTGTCCGGTCTGTAAAAGGATTGGGGTATATCCAGAGTTCCGGACTCATTTTTGAAAAATCGGAGATGCCGGTAGCATCAACAGTATATTCAAGGTTCATATTGATGAAATTAGCTTCATCATCCGGGGTTATGCTCTGGGAAGCAGGCCCTTTATTAAAAGTGACTGTAGTCACCGGACCCTGCGAATGTTCCTCTGTAAATTCGACCACGACCTTATAATCTCCATCTTCAACCAGTGCTCCGCTTTCGTCTGTACAATCCCAAACAATGGTATGGGTTTGATGGTTACTCAGTGTGGCACCCGTAGTTGCATCAATTGTGCTTCCTCCTGACTTGTTGTTCCAGGTAATTAACCATTCTTTCCGGCGGTCGGCCTGTAAAAGCCTGGTTTTAATAAAGTTCCCATCGATATCTTCGATCCATATTGCCACAATATTCTTTGGAGACCTGTCTCCATTGTAGGTTACTGTTTTTACAGTGAAAGATACATTTCCGGTTGAAGTGACTGCATTATCAGAATGGAATGACGAGAAAAACAGGATTATGAGAAGGAGTTTTATGCTTTGAATGATATATTTTGTGGTGCTTCGTTTCATGATCTGTTGATTTATATTAAAGATGCAGATTCCATCGTCTGATTTCAAAAAAATATCAAATATACTTTATATATACATATATGCATTAATGCAAATATAGCAATCATTATCTGAATTGGTAATAATAATATGGCGAAACAGGAATGAATGAAACGCCTATGATAATAAATTCATTAATATCACAAAAGAAAATGAAAATATTGTCATGGTAAGTTACACGAGGCCAATTAATTAAATAAAATATTTTCTCTGAAGTAGTATTTTGCATACTGTGTCTTCTGATTGGATAGTAATATTCATCCCGGAACTCATCCATCCTAAGTTCTTAATTAAAGTTTTTTAACAGTCCGGTTAAGCTTTTTTAACACAACAACTGCAACACTACCCTCCTTGTGACAGTATCTTTGTATACACAAATAGTTAGTATATAAAATGAAGCAGTTGATCGATATAATGTCTGGCATTCTTATCTTACTGGTATTCCAGGTTTTTTCGGATATCAGTCTATCGGCGCTATCCGGGGATCATTCACGGTTCACTAAAGTGGAATGCACAAGGGTTATTCCAATGAACCTCTGGATCGATAATCCAACCGATGATACACCGGGAGAAATTAAAAACAATTTTCTTAAAGTTTTCATCGGGGATGGTTCTGATGGCTCATTCATCAATGATCTGGCATTTAAACCGGCAGAACAGTATCTTCTGAATCCATTATACCTCGACCGTCCACCTCCAGTGGTAAGCCTTTAGGCAGACCAACCCGGGACGGGTTTTTTAAAGGTCCCGATACTTCAAGCCTGCAATCCTGTTTATCTGAAATTTATTATTAATCCATTTAAATAAAAATAGCCATGTTTATAAATCATATGGTTCATCAGCATTTTCCAGGATCATCAGTTTACAAACTGAAAAGATCAAATAATCATCTTGGAATAGAAAAAATTAACTGTATTAAAGACAATCACAGGCATCAGCTGATACTGGTCATCGAGGGTGATCAGCTGACCAGTTCGGAAGTTTATGCATTTCTGAAAGGGAACAACCTTTTCCTGGAAGCACCCATTGGACTGGATTTTTATACGAAGCCGGTGAGGACCCACCTGATCGGGGAGGAAAACCTGGATGAATTCATGGATGACAATTTGGATATAGGTTTTTCGGAAATTAATTTAGATCCGAACTACCATTATACGGTCCTTTCATCCAAGGCATTGAATCCCGGATTGTTTAAGGTTATCTTGAATTACAGGCCAATACAAGCGAATAGTAATGATTTAATCAATTAAATAGAGGAGGAACATAAAATGAAAAAGTTCATAAAAATGATGGTTGCATCCATTATTGGAAGTGGCCTGACGATTGCGGTCTTTTTGTTAGCAGGACTCAATCACAACGAACCTGCTACATATTTAAATAAGCAGGAGCAATTACCGGTACATCATGCGCTTTATACAGTGAAAGAGAACGGGGAATATGTCCCGCTTGATTTTACAGGAGTTTCAAAGGAAGTAATGAATTCAGTTGTTCATATTAAATCCATCCGGAAGATCCAGCCTGGGGCCAGCCAGTTTTACAATGACCAGGGAGGGCCGTTTGGAGATATGTTCGGGGATGATTTTTTCAGATTCTTCTGGGGGGAACCCGGGCAACAGAATAAGTCTCGTGGGAAACCTGAACCATACGTCCAGATGGGTACAGGATCTGGTGTTATTATAAGTGAAAACGGTTACATTGTGACGAATAATCATGTGATCGACCAGGCGGATGAGATTGAGGTTACCCTTCATAATAATGATACGTATAAAGCCAAAGTAATCGGGACCGACCCCTCCACCGATATTGCCCTGTTGCAGATCAGGGAGGATAATTTACAACCTTTGCCTCTCGGTAATTCTGACATGGTTGAAGTGGGAGAATGGGTGATGGCGATCGGGAATCCTTTTAATCTTAATTCGACTGTGACAGCAGGGATAATCAGTGCCAAAGGCAGGAACATCAATATTATCGACGACAAGTCGGCTATTGAGGCTTTTATCCAGACCGATGCGGCCATCAATCCTGGAAACAGCGGTGGCGCCCTGGTTAACCTGAACGGTGAACTTGTTGGTATAAACACCGCCATTGCCAGTCCAACCGGCTCTTATGCAGGATATGGATTTGCCATTCCGGCAAATATTGTAAATAAAGTTGTGGAGGATTTTATGAAGTACGGGATGGTCCAGCGGGCTTACCTTGGCATAATGATCCGTGATATTGACAGCAAGCTGATAAAGGATGAAAAACTGAAGACCAGTGAGGGTGCCTTTGTTGATAGCCTGACGGAGAAAAGTGCGGCAGGTGCGGCAGGTATCCTGTCAGGAGACGTGATAACCAGGGTGGACAATACTCCTGTTACCCATTCGGCCGACCTGCTGGAACAGATCGGAAGGCACAGGCCGGGTGACGAGGTGGCCATCACCATCGACCGCAGGGGGAAAGAAATGAGCTACAACGTGACGCTTGCCGATCAGAAGGGGGCCAGGAAACTGATGTCAAAAGATAAGCAGGATATCCTGGATATCCTGGGGGCCACCTTTGAAGATGTTGACCAGGCCACGGCTGATAAACTTGGGATTGAAGGAGGTGTGAGGATCAAAGAGCTGAATAACGGACTGTTGAAAAACCAGACCGGGATCTCAGAAGGGTTTATCATTACCGGGATAAACCATGAACAGGTAACAAAGACCGATGATATCAGAAAATCCTTAAAAAACCACAAAGGGGGAGTCCTGATCCAGGGCATCTATGAAAACTACCCGGGAGAACTCTATTTCGCTTTCGGATTGCCTGAATAGATTTTTTGAAAATTCCCGGGGTATGGTTTATTCATTAAGAGTCACTGCTGTTTTGAACTGCAGTGGCTCTTTGTTTAGTGACGATATATTCGAAACGCCTGAATAATTAACTCAAGTTGCCAGGTACTCGTAACCAGCAACTTAAATTAATTAATTCTTAAATATCCTGCCATTGAAAACAATTTTTCTGATTATTGTTTAACTTTACGAGCTCTATTAAAAGCGGCAAAGGATGCGCTCCATCAGAATTATTCTTTATTTGCTCTTCGTATCAGGTATAATATCAACCGGATGTAAAACCATGCATTCCGATGAATCTGTATTCAACGGCGAAATCAATCAGTTTGACAGGTCCGGCAACAAACAGGGACCATGGAAGATTTATGAAGATAGCGTTTTAATTGCCCAAGGCATTTACATTAAGGGGACCCCCGATGGTTTATGGACATACTGGTATCCAAACGGACAGTTGAAGGAGGAGGGACGTTATGATCATGGTATAAAAACCGGAATGTGGGTTGAATGGTACGAAGATGGTGAATGTATGTGGAAAGGAGAATGGGAAAATAGTAAAAGACAAGTTGCCTACCCGGATGCCAAAGCTGAGATAAGATTTATTGGAAAAACTCCCGGCGATAATATTCTGACTCACGACAGTACCTATTATTTGAATATCAGGATACAGAACATTCCGGTTAAGCTACTTTTTGTTGAAACAAACAGTGGCTCCATTAGCAGGCAGGAAGAATCTGATATATTTATCCTTAATACTTCATCAGATACGAGCCTTACACTTTCCGTAGGCTATATTCCTGACCTCGATTTCAAGGATTTCAGGAACCTGGTCCGGGAATTCGAATTCAAAATCAGGTAAGGGAACTGGTAGTGCAGCTAAACGCTGGTTAAAAGATGAAGTTATCCCTCCAAAACCAGATCCAAAAATATATTGGCTTCATAACGCCAATTATTGGAATTACTGCCTTCACCTCCCTGTTCCTTAAATATGGTTTTTATTTATCTGACCGCTGGGTGCAAAACCTGTTAATACTTGACGAATTTATTGCAGGCTTTTTTGTAACCACACTTCTTGTTAATTTCTTTGTCAGCGACGATAAATGGAAATATGTAAAGCAATCTTCCTTTGAGTTCCTTCTGTTGACATTTTTTGTCATCTCTGTTGTTCTGGAAGAAATTATATCCATCGAAGAGCCTCATTACCTGTTTGCGAGATCTACTTCTCACAATTTCATTAAGTTATATTTTGTCCTGATTCAAATCTATATTGTTATAAATGGTATCATCGCCATTGCAAAAACGAGGGAGAAATGGCTTTTCTTTTCCCTGAGCCCGGCAAAAATAATGGTGATCTCATACCTGATCGTCATCATTGCAGGGACATTCATGTTAAAGCTTCCGAAAGCCACATATGAAAATATTTCCTGGATTGATGCTGTGTTTACTTCCACATCGGCAGTCTGCATCACGGGGTTGACCACCTTAAATTTATCACAGGTGTTTACTTTTGAAGGGCAGTTATTTATATTGCTGCTGATCCAGTTAGGAGGGCTGGGAATAATTACGCTGACATCATTTATTGCCTTATTTATTCACAGGGGGTTCCGCCTCAGGGACCAGATCATTGTTCAGGAAGTATTTGACAACGAAAACTTCAGCTCACTCACCTCTATTCTCAAGGCCATCGTGGCAATTACATTCATCACGGAGCTGGCAGGAGCTGTTGGGCTTTACCTGTCATGGGGAAACCTCGGATTACCGGAATTTGAAAGGTTATTCAGTGCTGTTTTCCATTCTGTCAGTGCATATTGCAATGCCGGATTCAGTATTTTCCCGGATGGATTTGAAACCTCCCTGTATCATTTCAATACCATTTCACTCGTTGTGATCATGCTTTTAATTATTTTGGGAGGATTGGGCTTTTTTACCTTTTCCGATATTTTGCATGTTGGAGAAATTAAAATGATACAGAAAAAAGGATTGACCCTGCAATCCAGAATAATACTCATTTCAACCCTGGTATTAATCTTTACAGGAGCATTGCTCATTTGGATAATACAATATAGTGATTGGAAGGATCTCCCCTATGGGAAACAGGCTGTTAATGCTTTTTTCCTGAGCATTACAGCCCGTACCGCCGGTTTTTCAAATGTTTCGATTGGAAATCTGGCAATTCCGGCCCTGATGGTTGTAATCCTTCTGATGTATATCGGGGGTGCACCCAATTCCACTTCGGGAGGCGTTAAGCTTACAACTGCAGTGACCGTGCTTGCAAGCCTGAAAGCCTTTATTAAAGGAAAGAAAAGGGTAGAAATAGGCTGGAATACTATCCCGGCAAGGACTGTCAGAAGGGCATTTATCGTCATATTCGTCTCTGTCATCCTGATATTTTTCGTTTTATTTGTACTGACACTAACGGAAGATCAAGCCTATTTCGATCTCTTTTTTGAAATTATCTCGGCTTTCGGAACGGTTGGCCTGTCAAGGGGAATTACCCCGGAACTTACCGAGACAGGCAAGATTTTGATAGCCTTTGTGATGTTTGCAGGAAGAATAGGACTTTTTACATTTGCTATTGCCATGAGTGAAGAACGCAAGGACAATGGTTATAACTTTCCAGAAATCAATTTAATGGTCGGATAATTATGGAAAATAATAAACGGTTTGTATTAATAGGACTGGGTGCGTTTGGCAGGGAAATTGCCAGGACCCTGAATGAGTATAATGCGGATATTATTGCTATGGACCGGGATCCAAATGTTGTTAACCAGATGAAAACGGAAGGATTCAGATATGCGGTTCATATTGATAACCTCGATCCTGCTTCACTTGCCAAATTCATTAAGCCCCAGGATGTGGTGATCATTTCATCGGGAGATGCCTTCGAAGAAAACATTTTAACTATTGAAATGCTGAAGGAAATTGGCGTAATATCAATTTATTCAAGAGCCACCAGGGATATCCAGTATAAGGTGCTGGAAAAAATGGATATAACTGAGATCCTTTTTCCCGAGAAGCAGGAAGGGCGAAGGTTTGCCTTAAAATTGCTCAACAGGGATATCCATTTCATCGATGAATTTTCAGCGGATATTTATCTGATCGAGATACCGATAACCGACAAGCTAATTGGAAAATCAATTGTGGATCTAGAGATCAGGTCGAAATACAATGTCAATATCATAGGGTTGAAAAGTATCATCGGGGAATCAGAACACCATGAGAAGCAAAGAATGGATTATGTTGGCTTTGAAAAGACCGTATTAAAAAAGGGACATTCCCTGCTTGTGATCGGAAAAGAAGAAGACCTGGAAGAAATGGTAAGGGATTTGAACTGATCAGGAAAATACAAACAACAGGTATTAAATTTTAAACAAATGAAAAAACTAATTTCTTTTTCTTGTACTTTCTTGCTTGTCATAAGTGCGGAAAATCTATCAGCCCTGCAACCGTTTTTGCATGATCCCGTGGTTGAAAGAATAAATATTAGCTTTCAATTCCTTGAGGGACCGGTATGGAAGGATGGCAGAATACTGTTTAGCGATATTCCTGCTAATAAGATTTATCAATGGACAGAAGAAGAGGGCAGTTCTGTATTTCTAATGGCTTCCGGTAATTCAAACGGATTAGCTTTAGATTCAAAAGGAAGATTATTGCTCGCCCAGCATGGGAAGAGGCAGGTTGCCGTATTGCTTGATAATGGTTCAGATAGCACATTGGCCGGTATGTATGAGGGGAAAAAGCTGAACAGCCCTAATGATATCACCGTCCGTTCTGATGATGCATTCTACTTTACTGATCCGCCCTATGGGATTGACCCGGGGGATGCAGAATTGGATTACTCCGGTATATTTTTATATACGGCTTCAGGAGAGCTGCATCTGATGGATAAATCACTTAATCGTCCAAATGGAATTGTGCTGTCTCCGGATGAAAGTATTTTATATGTGAGTGATTCAGAAACAAGAAAAATTTATACATGGCAGATAGATGGAGATACAATACTGAATAAGACACTTTTTGCTTCCATGACTCCGGCTGGCAATGCAGATGGCATGAAAGTGGATGGGAATGGATTTCTTTATGCAAGTGGTCCTGGAGGTGTCTGGGTATATAATCCCGATGGTACTTTCATACAGACTATCCCGGTTCCTGGTCAGGTAACTAATTGCGGATGGGGAGCTGAAGAGGATACTGTTTTATTTGTAACCACGGGAAATTATCTCTTCAGAATTACCAACAGGAAAGAAGATCCTGTGACATATATTAAAGATAATGTTACGAAGAGTATCCACCTTAGGCTGCTTTCTTCCAATCCATTTACCGATCATCTCAGGTTTTCCTGTACCCTGGGAGACGCATCTGATATAAAGCTGGATATTTATGACCTTAACGGCAGGCTGATCAAGAGATTGGCTGAGGGTTTTATGCCTGCAGGTATATATACTTATTCATGGGAAACCGGCTATCTATGTGCCGGGGCTTATATTGTCCGCTTAAACAGCCGGAGCACTAACACAGTGATGTATTGTATTAAAATGGGCGCCTACTGAAATTTGCGTTTGTTCTGTTTCCCTCCTGCTATGGAAATCCAGTGAATGCATTTGCATATTCATCAGCACAACGTGCATCTGAAAGTTGTGAAAAGTTATTCTTCTTGTTTTGTGATCCTGCGGCTGTAATAGATGGAGGCTACAATGGAAATAATTGCTAAAAACAGGAAGGCAATTACCCGATAGGCAATATCAATCCGGGAAAGATCGATAATAAAAAGATAAAATGCTCCGGCTATCACAGTTCCGATTGCCATATACCTGTATTTTACATTTTTTAATATGAAACTGAGGAGAAAGTATAAAACGGCCGCAATGGTCCATGAAAGCGTAACATATTTGCCGGGAACGGCCTGATAGAGAGCGTAAAGAACTGAAAAAAAACCTGCAACAAGATACAAATTTCTCAATAGGTCAGTTTTAATTTCGAGCCGTTGTTTTTTCCAGTTCAAGACCCTTGCCGTAACAAGCGGAACCAGGGCGTAAGCAATATTTACGGAATCTAAATGGTTTTTTGAAATGAAATATACAATGAGCAGCAAAGTAAATAGGATGCCGTTCATGATAACAATCAGCTTATTCCTGAACCAGAGTGCGATGGAAACGACCAGCAGGCTTTCCACCGCAAGATACAGATGAGCTGTTGGAAACGCAAATACACCATATATGGCAACACTCAGAGCCAGGAAACCGTAAAGAGCATAAAAAGCAGATCCGAATTTCCAGTCAGCATAGGCTCTTAGAACAAATGCGTAACCCAGGCAAAACAAGGAAATTATGGCAAACAGCCCGGCATAGTTTTCGGTAAAAAACTGTAAAACAAAGATCAGGAGTATCAGAGAAAAACCTAAACTGTTCAGCCAGAGAGTGCTGACTAATAATCCCTGGTTATTGCTATCCTTTAACCTTAGAATGGCAGCAAGAGCGTAAATCAAGCCACAGGCAAACAGGTAGATATAACCAAAATTATGCACAGGGATCACGGTAAAAGCATGACCCATCAGCGGATTGTTAAAAATCCAGAATAAAAATACCAGGTAGCACAGGAGCAGGGAAATGATGAAAGTACTTTTCCAGCCATAACGGTAAAGGAGAAAGAGTGATATTATTGACAGCACGACATTCATAGTTAATATGATTGCTGATCTGTCACTAACCATACCGGAAAAAAAACCAAGAAGAATAGCCAGTACCATAAAAAATTCCGATTGGCTCCGGATGGCGAGCAACAATTGCAATACGATTACTGCAAAAACAAGGCCCAGGCCCAGGTATTCCACTTTAATAACCGGAGCAGAGGAGAAATAATGCAGGCGCAGTGTAAAATAGTATAACAGAAAGATTCCAATCAGTCTAAACATAAATGCCAGAAAATCATGCGATTGCCTTATGAAATACTGAATAATAAGTAATCCTGCCACTGCGGCAAATCCAATAATGGTTGCCAGTGCAGGCTTTCCAGGAGAATTAATCCACTGTGTAAGAAAAATTATGCCCAGGAGGAGCACGATATTGCCTATCCAGGCCAATCCATATCGACCTATTTTTGATTCAAGCAGAGAATTGTCCTGAATAAGTTTGAAATCAGGTAATTCCATCTCATTTTCAGTGCCTGCCCCGGATGGCTCAATAATCCCTGACTTTGAAATCTCAAGTTCAGACTCAAGCCTTGATAATCTTTCCTCGATGATTGTAAGTCTTTTATTGATATTTTCCATATCGTGGAGTTATTGTTTCAGCTTCTATGATGAAAACATTTCACTCGCGCGGTACTGTCTAAACATGTCAGAGCTCTGCTTCCTGTAATTTCCAGGGCGGCAACAACCACAGCAGGAATGCCAGAATTAAAAATGGGAGGATGATCCATACTGCTGTCATCAGGACTCCTTCTGAGCCAACCAGTCCCAGCTTAAAACTTGTAAATCCGTAGAAACTTTTCGAAAACAGTTGCCCACCTATGACCACATTCCACCGCATGAAAAAGATCCCGATAAGAATAAAGATTCCTGAAATGAAGTATATTAATTGTCTTATTTTCTCCTTTGGTTTATATAACTGTAGAATTCCCAATGCTAGAAGCGGTATAATCACCCCTATGGTAATTTGCATAAAAAACAGGGTTAAAAAAAGTTTTCCGGAGACGAGCAATGACAGGATTTCAAATGATTCTTCTGCTTCATACAACCGGTGGACCTGGTCCAGTGTTTCGAGCGAAAAATCAAGGATCAGTACAAAGAAAAGATACCTTGATATGGTATCAAGACATTTCATATCTATTTTCTGACGACGGATATATGAGATGGCCATATAGATAATCATAACCAGTGCAATACCTGAGACCATGGCTGAAAACAGAAAGATAACCGGCATCAGGACAGTTGACCACCAGGGGTTGGCTTTAACGGATCCGAAAATAAAACCCACGTATCCGTGCAGGAGAAAAGCTGAAGGGATCCCAATCACAGTGATGAAATACCCCAGTTTTCTATCCCATTTTAATGTTTTCTGAGAGGTATCCATCAGGCCGAGCGTAAGAATTTTATAAATTGGCCTGCGAATACCTGTGATTTCTCTCGACCACATCACAATGTCTTTCCTGTAATCGAACCATATCTCAAGCAATAGGACTACCATCAGGTACCATAGATAAATAAAGCCAAAGATGGCCATTGCCGAGGTTGGGTTCGGCGTTGTCATGATCTCGTATGCCCGAAGGGGTTTGGTAAGATGGCTGATCAGCGGAAGAGTGGCAACCAACAGGAATGCAAGGGCTGTTAAAAGTGCCAGCTCATAGGTTGGTTTTAACACTTTTACCTTGAAAACCCTTTCCAGTGAAGCCAGAATAAATGCACCTGCAACAAGCCCTGTAATAAACGGATAGAGTACGATGAGGATTCCCCAATATAGTTCAATCTCATTGGGATAGATATATCCATCTACCTGGGAAAGTGCTTCGAACAGATGCTGGCTGGCTGGGTCCATGGTTATCTTACCTCCATGCTTAGTGCATTATAATATAATTTAGATCCGGTATTCAGATGCGGTTTAAGCACCTGACAATTATTCTCTTTAAGGAACTGGACCATTGGACCATCCTCATCTCTAAGGTCACCGTAAATCCTTGCTCCCGTAGGACAGACCTCCATACAAGCTGGAGCCAGTCCCTTCTTTAACCTGTGATAACAAAAGGTACATTTATTTACCACTTTTTTCACGGGATCAACATACCGGCATCCATAAGGACAGGCTTGCACGCAGTACCTGCAGCCAATACAATATTTTTCATCTACCAGGACGACCCCTTCCGGGCTATCGTAGGTAGCTCCTACGGGACAAACCTGTATACAGGGAGATTTATAGCAATGGTTGCACATTTTAGGAACGAAGAATGATTTGAATATCTCCTCCTCAGGTATATGATTCTCAAAACCGTCTATACCTCCATTTGGAGACTGTACATCAACTGTTCCATCCTTCTTTATGGTATATTTTTCAATCCAGGTGCGAAAGTAGAAAGGATCCCTGGATACATTGTTTTCAGATTTACAGGCATCAGCACATCTTCCGCAACCAATGCATTTTTCTATGTCAATGCCAATTCCGTACCAGGGACCGGTTTCATCTTTCGGTTCTGAAGCATAAACAAAAGCAGTTGCTCCTGGTAACAATCCCGATGCAAATAATCCTCCTGCCAGTGTGGCAGAATGCTTTAAAAATTGCCTTCTGGATGACTTTATTCTTTTAGTTCCCATGGCTGATGTGGATTATGACAATCTGTACAATTCTTTTTGTTCGTATAGTGTTCCTCAAGGTTAACCTGAAATATTGCACTTTCATTACGCCCGGGTATCATGGCATGGCAGAGGCCGCAAAACTTCCGTCCATCAGGTTTAAACAGATCAATTTTTTCCGGATCCATGACGTGAGCCATCCCAGGGCCGTGACAGGTTTCGCAGGTGACTTCACTATGTACGTCATATTCCTTATTTTCAGCAATATCCTGATGACATTCAGTGCATGCATCATGTCCCGCATATTTCAGTTCCATGCCTTCGTTATCCACCAGCGATACTGCCCGGTAATGTCCGAGGTCGCCGAATGTTTCGGGAACAACCAGAAACCGTCCCAGAAGAAATAAAAAGATAAAAATGAGCAAAGCGGGCAGAAGATGCTTTATCTGTGGAGGAATATATATCTTCATATTTATGAGAATATCATATTTGGACAACAATAAACGACATCAGAGAATACAGAAAAAGCGGATTGTAATATACACATTTGAATATTCAGGCCAACAATTATCAGGCAATAATTACTTTGGCCATAAGTAATTTATATTAGAAATAAATAATTTACCGGATGAATAACAACCTGAATTGCAAATCACTGCTGTTTTCGGGATCCGTTAAGAATATTTAACTCTATTTAAGAATCCTTAACAGGAAACATTTCAGATCGGATCTGTGAGTATATATCTTTGTATTGTGAAATATGGTTTTGTAATTAGCATAGTAATAATTCAGATATTCCGTTGATCAGGCATTTAAATTGGAATGAACAGATATACATATTAAATAACTTAAAAATATCAGGTTATGAAAACAATAAGATTTTATTTAGGAATAACAATCGTAGGTTTAACAGCCTTCCTGGCGAATAGCTGTAAAACAGGTACACCCGGGGATGCTGTCAGAAACGCGATGGAAAAGGAAATCATAAAAGAAGAATCAGAAACATTTATTGAGGAACATAATGTTCCTGCAGTTATTGTGAAAGAATTTAATAACAGACAGTCCGACACCATTGAGAGGCAATGGCTGGTCTTTGAGCAATTACCTGAAGATACCATCAAGCTGGAGTTGCCTGAAGTATATATTGTTAAGTACAGTCAAAATTCTCAGGACTACAGGAGCAAATATTCCATAGCAGGAGAAATCATTGAAAAAAATCATCTGATTAATATTTCTGTCCTCCCGGTTCCGGCTCAGGATGTACTTAAAAAGGGCGAATACAAGGATTGGGAAGTTGTCGGAGATGTTTTTGAAACACTTGATAATAAGACCGATGAGCCAATTGGTTTCATAGTAAAAGTCAAAAAGGGCCTTAACAAAGAGAAGGTATTTTTTGATTTAGAAGGGAACATGGTAAAAATCCAAACAATGGTCCAATAATCCCTGAAATTACATCCGGTACCAGAAGAGCAGGTTTTCTTTGGTGACTTCTCAAAAAATATGCAATATTGCAGGGCTGGTCCGGCAATTGAATCCTGCGAGCGCATTGTCCCCGTGTATTCGGGGTGGGGTTAGCGAGCGCAAAAAAAAAACAATAAAGTATCGAAGATTCCTCGTCCAGAGTACTCGGGACGAGGAATCTTCAAATCGATCATGTACATATCTCATTTACAATTGCCGGGTAATTAAGTTTTAAAGTGAACGGAATAATTATATTAGTCTCCCTTTGCAACAATAGACAACCCCTCCTGTAACTTTCCATGGACTTCTTTCATTTGAATCGAAAGTAAACCATTACTATTTTATTGATGAAGATTGTAAAATGAAATGCAATAATACCTTTGAATTATTAAAATGTCTCATAACTTTATACAAAAGTAAGTACGGATTTTCCTGTCGGCGTATATGTAATAGATGATGAAATATATTGACATTACATCAATCATTAAAGAGAGTAATTCAAGGATATTAAAGCGTTTGCCTTCATTTATTATTAAAGCGATTGAAAGAATTATTCTGCAGGAGAAATTAAATCAGATCCTGACTAAATACTCAGATTATCATGGATTAGAATTTCTTCCCAAAATCATTGAGGAGTTTAACCTGACCATTAAGGTTTTTGGAACAGAAAACCTTCCTGAAAACAAAAGGTGTTTTTTTATTTCAAATCACCCGTTTGGAATAATAGACGGATTGGCATTGACAAAAATCGTGGGAGATAAATATCATGTATTAAAATCTATTGGGAATGAGGCATTTATGTATGTGCCTAATTTGAGGCCCCTGATAGCAGCCGTCAATGTTTTTGGGAGGAACTCAAGAGAATATGTGACTGAATTAGAAAAACTCTACCTTACAGATGTTCCAATAACCCATTTTCCCGCCGGGGAGGTTTCAAGAATTTACAGTGGTAAAATCCAGGATTGCAAATGGCAGAAAAGTTTTATCACTAAAGCGATCTTTTTTAAACGGGACATCGTTCCATTTTATATTCATGGTCATAACTCATGGTTTTTTTATTTTTTAAGTTCAGTGAGGCGGGTACTGGGAATCAAAACAAATATTGAGTTAATCCTTCTTCCACGTGAAATGTTCAGAAAGAAAAATAAGACCATCAAGGTTAAAATAGGCAAGCCGATACCCTGGCAAAAATTAGACAAGAATTTCTCACACTGGGAATGGACAGATAAAGTCCGGAGGTTTGTGTATGGCCTGGAGAGTAATCCTGTAGACGAAAATTTTTGAATTAAAAATGAAAATGAAAAACAGGTTCCGTGATTGGTTATTCATGATCTGGTACTGGTACGTCAATAAAATTGACAAAAATGCAGAAGTCTTATTTATGAATTTCGGATATGCTGAAAAACCCCCTGCTGTTAAGCTGGAAGCAAAAGATGAACAGAATCGCTATTCCATCCAGTTATATCACCACCTGGTGAGTACAATCGATTTAAAAGACAAGGATATTGTTGAGATTGGTTGTGGAAGGGGAGGCGGTTTGGAATTTATTACCAGGCTTTTTTCACCTGCTACTGCCAAAGGAATAGATATTGATATCCGGGCCGTAGATTTTAATAACCGTCACTATAGAACAGATGGATTATCATTTCAACAAGGAGATGCTCAAAAAATACCCATGGATGATAATACCTGTGATGCCGTGATAAATGTTGAATCTTCTCACCGGTATCCGGATTTCTGCAAATTCTTACGTGAGGTGTACCGCATTTTACGTGATGATGGATATTTTTTATTTACAGATTTTCGATATGATTTTGAGATTCCTTTTTTGCAAAAAGATCTGAAATCGTCCGGATTAACACTGCTGAATGAAGAATTCATTACTCAACAGGTAGTTGCTGCATTAGAATCAGATGATGGAAGAAGAAGAGAATTAGTTGAAAAATTAGCTCCGCGTGTCCTGCAAAAGACTGCATTGAATTTTGCAGGAACCATCGGTTCCGAAACATACAACCGGTTTATTTCCGGTAAGTATATCTATTTCAAATATATTCTTCAGAAAAGCAATAATTAGTAGCTTTCTTCAAACTCCCGGGACAATACGTAAAATCCCCGTAGGTCTTTTACCTGCAAGGATTTCGAAAAGCCGGATTTATGCCTGGGGCAATTCCCGGAATTCACTTACCGGTTCATATTGATTGGCAGCACTAAAATTGAGTTATTGTACTTTTATAGCATCACTGGCTGCCGGATAGGAAAATCCATTGCCAACCATGCTTATTTATATCATCATTCCCATATCATTTCTATATTTGTATGGAATAGATTAATAATTTACTGCAATTTAACCGGAAATCGGAGAGAAAGTTGCCAGGAAAATAAACAAATGGAAGCAAACAGACGTTTACTATTATCCTATGCAATCGCTAGTCTGAGCGTTTTATTTTTAAGTCAATCTCTTATGGGACAGATATATAACACACTTACTGAGGAGGAATCCAGGGTAATAGACCACAAAGGTACTGAAAGGGCTTTTACCGGCGAGTACACAAACAATAAATCGAAGGGCACTTATATCTGTAAGAAGTGTAATGCCCCTTTGTACCTTTCTGATAATAAGTTCGAATCACATTGTGGATGGCCTTCATTTGACGACGAAATCCCGGGTGCTGTTCTCCGGGTGCCGGATGCAGATGGTATACGGACCGAGATTGTTTGTGCCAACTGCAAGGGCCATTTAGGTCATGTTTTTCTTAATGAAGGATATACTCCCAAAAATACGAGGCATTGTGTAAATTCAATATCCATGATGTTTATTCCTGCCGGAGAACCATTGCCTCCAATCATAGTGGGCAGTGACAAGACAGAGACAGCATATTTTGCATCCGGATGTTTCTGGGGAACGGAATACCATCTCCAGAAGATCCCGGGGGTTGTGTCGACAACCGTAGGATTTATGGGGGGGAGTGTTAAGAATCCAAGTTATGAGCAGGTCTGTACCGGCACCACCGGGCATGCCGAAACAGTTAAAGTGGTGTTTGATCCTTCGAAGGTTTCGTACCGCACAATCGCTAAAATGTACTTCGAAACCCATGATCCGACCCAGGTCAACCGCCAGGGACCTGACATCGGGAACCAGTATCGTTCTGAGATCTTTTACACGAATGAAAATCAGCGCCAGGTTGCAAATGAATTAATCCAGCTGCTTGAAAACAAGGATTTTGACGTAGCAACCAGGATTACTCCTGCGTCAGACTTTTATGAAGCAGAAAGTTACCACCAGGATTACTATAAGCATAAAGGATCTACACCTTACTGTCATATTTATACGCCCCGGTTTTGATTCTTCCTGGAATCGAAAAAGATATTACATTTGGTTAACCTGCATAGAATTGATCTGCAGGGAATAGTTGAAATTGAGAGTGCTACCAACTGTATTGCAAAACCCTGACATAGAAAACCGCGTTCTACGGATTTTAATGAGAATATCTCTCCGGATGGAATGGTACACAGGTCTTAAATAATAATGACATGAAAAATTCAATGGCAATACTCCTCCTGTGCACGTTGATAGCAGCACGGGCGGATGCTCAGTTTTCTAAAGCCGCCTGGGATAGTATTCGGGCACTCACCCAGTTGGATTATAACCTGATGCTGAAACAACTTGGCATTGATCCATCCGAAATGCGCCCTGGTCCATCCGGAAATCCGTCCGATCCTAACGCAGCAAATACGGATGAGTCTGAAGCAACAACCTATGATGCGCTACCGGATCCCCTGGTATTTAATAATGGAGATACGGTCCGGACCGTCGACGAATGGGAAAAGAAACGCCGGGCGGAAATAGTGGAGCTATTTGACAGAGAGATCTATGGAAGAGTACCAGCAAATGTGCCGGGAGTTCAATGGGAAATAATAAGCATTAAGGATACAATGGAAGGTACTTTTCCTGTGAGGATCAAGCATATTACAGGTCATGTGGATAACTCCGCTTACCCTGAGATCAACGTAAATATTGAATTGGTTGTAGGAACACCTGCCGGTTCAGATGAAGCCGTACCGGTGGTGACTGAGTTTGGTTTCAACTGGTCGCAGGCTCAGCTGGAAAGATTCATTGGAAGGCTGCCACCAGGACCAACCTGGAAAGAGCAACTTTTAGCCAAAGGCTGGGGTTATGCTGTTCTTGTACCCGTCAGTATTCAGGCAGATAATGGCGCAGGAATTACAGATGGTATCATCGGTCTTGTGAACAAAGGGAAAACCAGAACCCCGGAGCAATGGGGAACACTGAGGGCGTGGGCATGGGGAGCCAGCCGTGCCATAGATTATTACGAGTCTGATCCGGATATTGATGTTAACCGCCTGGGAATAGAGGGACTTTCAAGGTACGGTAAAGCAGCCGTGGTTGCCATGGCCTATGAACCTCGTTTTGCTATCGGTTTTATTGGTTCATCGGGCGCCGGTGGTACAAAATTGTTACGCCGGAATCTTGGTGAACAGGTTGAAAACCTTGCCGGTTCGGGAGAATACCATTGGTTCGCAGGCAATTTTATTAAATACGCCGGGCCTCTTTCTAAAAATGATTTGCCTGTGGATGCTCATCAATTGGTCGCTTTATGTGCTCCAAGGCCTGTTTTCATCAGTGCCGGGGCATCAGAAGTAGAAGGCCATTGGGTAGATGCCAAGGGTATGTTTCTCGGTGGGATGCTCGCCGGTCCGGTTTACAGGCTTCTAGGTAAAAATGATATCGGAGCCAAACAGTTTCCGGCGAAGGAAACAACTTTAACAGACGGAGAGATTGCTTTCAGGCAACACGCAGGTGGTCATACCACCGGTCCCAATTGGCCATATTTCATCCGTTATGCCAGCCGGTATTTTGATAAATAGTAATTGAAGTGTTTTTAAAGGAAAATGTACGCTCCGGAACGGATGGCTCAATCACCCCGGATTTTGCATCCTGACCAGAACCATAAAATTATTGTTCACATTATTATTGCTTGCATTGGCTCCTGGCAGCGTTATCCGGCCTTTTGGGAAGGTCTTGCTATAGGTGTCAAAATAAAAGTATTCCGTTACAATCTGCCCGCATTCTTCTTTCCTGTAATCCTTTAACCAGTCCGGTATGGATGAATGGTACAAATGATCACATTTTTCATAGGCAATATATACGATTACATCTTCATCCACGTCAAACGACAGGTAATCGGTATCAGTACTGTCACGGTCGCCATGATCCGTCATAATATAAGTAATTCCTTCATAAACAGATGGATCGCTGATATTGGTCTCGGAATTTTTTCCCGAAAACGGCGGTGATCCTTTCTTTAACTTCGAAATGTGATATCGTTTACCGTTGCTGGCAGTTACGTTACTGACGATAACCTCGTTTTTATTCTTAGGTTCAATGATCAAACCGAATTCCTTTTCAGCCTGGTCCCCGTCTGCATCAGATACAGAAACGGTAAAATCAAAATCTCCTGTTACAACCGGGATACCTTCCAGAATACCTGAAGGGGAAAGAGACAGATCTTCAGGTAGCGGATCAGACCCTGTTGACAACCGGAATGTCACATCCTGGTTTCCCCGGACTTCAACAGGGACCTTTAATAACTCACCCTGTCGGGCAACAGGAAGTATCCCGGTCAGGAATTCCGGTTCGATATCTGTCCTGATCAATACAGTGGCTGTGCTGCTTTTCCCCTGTTGATCACAGGCCTTCCCCATGAGGACATTGTCACCCGGTTCAATCCCAACCTGGCCTGAATAGGGAGGCTGTACAAGGTTAGCTACGAGGCTGCCATTCAAATACACTTCTATTTTTTCAATTTTAGAATCACTGTCTCCGGCGAACAATTCAAAAGGTACTTTTTCACCTGCTTCAAATGTTTGCAGCTGCCCGGGGCTTTTAAAATAAACAACCGGGTAGGCATTTCCATCATTTTTTTTATCATAGGCCCAGGATAACAGATCCTGGCTGCTTACGGCATTCCATTGTACACCATGCCCGATACCATCGTGTTCCGTATAGCGGGGATTGACACCCGTGACCCACTCGTAGGCTCCCCTGGGGTCTCCGTTCACAGCCCGGAAAACCACGATACTATCCTTCAAGGGCCCTGCATTCCTGTCATTCTCACCTATATTGGCCCAGACAGGAATATCTTTCAAATTTTCGATATTTCCCCTTAAATTGCTTCCCATGGGAATTGCTGCCGCAAAATAATCCGGATACCGGTTAAGGAACTGCCATGTGCCGCCCCCGCCCATCGAAAATCCTGTAATATATATCCTCTGGGCATCTCCTTGTTTATATGTGACCAGGTCATCCATCACTTTTTTAAGGTTATCGATATGTTGTGTCCAGCCGCGTTTCGATACGGGAGCAATGATATAGGTGGGAATTGCCTGTGTGTTTTCTCCGAAATGGTGCCACATCCTGAGAGGAGGATCAACTGTACTGCGTGGCCTTAACACCTCGTCTTCCGGGCAGCAGCCATGAAGAAAAAGGGCAATAGGATATACTTTTCCCTCTTCAAGGTTATCCGGTGTATAAAGCCAGTAATTGGTGATGCCCTCCTGCTGTTGGCTCCACTGAGGCAGTCCCTTGTAATCAAGCTTTTGTGCAGTTGCTGTTAACCGGGGTAAACAAACAAACAGAATAACAACTATTGCGGCTTTGTGGCATGGTTTGACTGTAATGATCTTCATTTTAATTTATTTTTGGTGGATTTATTTACGTTTCAACCGGAATCCATTCACCCGAATCAAAAATCGAGTGTAAAAGTAGTGGATCCATTTTCTTCTGATGATACACGGATCGAGCCATTATGCATCTGCATTACCTGGCGCGCCAGGCTCAGTCCGATACCGGAACCATCCTTCCTGGTAGTAAAAAAGGGTGTGAATACATGGTCAATGATTTCTGCAGTAATGCCTTTCCCGTTATCCGTAACCTCAATGCACACCTTTTCATCTGACTTGTAACCCTTCAGCATGATCAATGGAGTGCCTGTTTCAGTTATGGCTTGTATGGAATTCTTCATCAGGTTGATCAGGGTCTGTTCAATAAGTTTCTCATCAGCCGGGATTTCCAGGTTTGCAGGAGAAATATCGGTACTGGTCTTAACGCCATGTTTTTCAAGTTCACCGGACATGAGTGATAACACATGATCAAACAATTCAGAAACCCGGATGGATTTAATATCGGGTTCATCTATGGACGTGAAGTTCCTGAAGGTGTCGATGAATTCAGACAGTCCCTTACTTCTTTTTACAATGGTCTTCAGGCCAAGGATTGTACGATCCATCAGCTGGCCTTCCATCTCTTTTCCGGGATCCTTATCTTGTCTTTCCTCAAACATTTCATAAAGGCTGCTTGCAAGCACCTGTATGGGTACAACCGAGTTTGTGATTTCGTGGTTCAGTACCCTGATGAGTTTCAGCCAGGCTTCCAGTTCGCGCCGGTCCATTTCCAGTGTAATATCAAGAAAGGAATATATTGTTGCTTTGGTATCCCGAAGTTTAATCACTGAAGACTTCACTGCCAGGTGAACCATTTTACCTTTCGGAAATATTTTTACCTGATGATCCTTTGGTTTATCATGTGAAAATATTCCGGCCAGATCCGGATGGTGGCTGAGCAGGTCATTCAGGTTGGAAACACGGTCCATTCCCAATAAATCCAGGGCAGTCCTGTTGATAAGCAATATGTTACCACTATCATCAGCAGCCATAATCCCCGAGGCTGATTGTTTAATGGTCTCCCGGAAGAACTGGTTTTCCATTTCCTTTTCTATCCTGATGAGCCTGAAATTTCCGGTGATTTCATTAAAAAGGGCATAAAGATTTTGAAAATACTTACCGGTTCTTTTGTAATGGAAAAACTGTGTTGTATCCTGATTCCTCAGAGCCTCCATGAACCGGATCACATCACGCTGTATCCTGCTCATAAAGAAATTTAAAAACAGGATCTGTCCAATCCAGAGAACCAGCAGTCCCGCTGCAGTCATTTGCATAAAATCCATTGTCATGGCTGTTGTCAGCAGCATTCCAACAATGGCAATGAACATGACCTGGATGAAAATGCTAATATTAAACCTGTCCAATACCATATTTTTTCATTTTATTATAGAGTGTCGTCCTGTTGATACCCAGTATCCCGGCTGCCATTTTCCTGTTATTCCCGGTCCTTTTCAGTGCCTTATAGATCAGGTTGCATTCATTGGATTCAAGATTATAGCCTGTCGCCTCATTGCTGAATTTATGGTTTATCTGACTGGATTCAAAATCAGAAGGTTTCAACATATCACCTTCAGACAGAAGAACTGCTTTTTCAACATGGTTGCGCAATTCCCTGATGTTCCCTTTCCAGTAATTTTTGGATAATTGCCTGAGGGCATGCTGGCTGATCTTTAGCCTGGGTTTACCATGCTTATCGGTGAACTTTTCAATGAAATAATGCACCAGTTGGGGTATATCCTCCGGCCGTTCGCGAAGGGGGGGGAGCTCAACCTGGATATTGTTTATCCTGTAGAGCAGGTCTTCACGAAACCTGCCCTCTTCACACAACTGGTACAAATTGGCGTTGGTCGCACATATCAACCTGATATTAATAGGAGTAGCCTGGAAGGACCCTACCCGGGTAACCTCTCTTTTTTCCAATACTGACAGTAACTTTGCCTGTTGAGAAAGGGACAGGTTGCCTATCTCATCGAGGAAGAGTGTTCCCCCGGAGGCAATTTCAATCCTTCCCGGTTTATCAGCCACAGCGTCTGTAAAGGCTCCTTTCATATGGCCGAATAATTCGCTTTCAAAAAGACTCTCCGGGATGGCCCCAACATCAATAGAAACAAATATCTCGTCCCGGCGCAAAGATTGATTATGTATCTCACGGGCAAGTATCTCTTTCCCGGTGCCATTTTCGCCCAGGATAAGTATATTCGCATCGGTCGGGGCTACTTTATTTACGGTATTCCAGATATCGGTCATCTGACCGGAACTTCCATGGCAGAAATCAAATTCTCTTTTTTCATTTTCAATCAAATGCTGCTGCTTGGTTTTCAGGTTCCGTATCACCAATCTCGACTTTCTCAACTGGTAGGCTGAAAGAATGGTTGACAGTATCTTCTCCTTATCCCATGATTTAAGAATGAAATCACTCGCTCCTTCCCGGATGGCCCGAATAGCCAGATCAATATCCCCGAAAGCCGTAATAAGGATAATGGTTGCATCATCATCTTTTTCCAGAATCCTGTTCATCCAGAAGAAGCCTTCGTTCCCGGTATGGATCCCTGCCGAGAAGTTCATGTCAAGGAGTATCACATCAAATTCCGATATATCCGGCAGGGACGGTATCCGGCCCGGATCAGCAAGTGTTTTAACAGTTTGAAAATGTCTCGAAAGAAAAATCTCATAAGCAATAAGGAATTCCTCATTGTCATCTATGATCAGAATATTACCTTCCTTATTCATTGGAGCAAAATCAAAATGTAAATCTATAAAATATGTTTAATATTTAAACACAATATGTTGTTTTATTATACACGAATATATATTTTCAATATCATATTTATCTGAATATGTGTAATATAGAGTTATGGCATATCTTTTGATTTGATTATTCAGATTTTTCATTCAAATTTACCTTACGATGTACAGGAATTATCTGTTAACGACAATAAGGGCCCTGGTGAGGAACAAGGCATTTACAGCGATAAATATTTTTGGATTTGCTGCTGGTATCGCCTGTGTAATCCTGTTTTATTTGTGGGTAGTCGATGAAGTGAGCTATGACAGGTTTCATGAGAACAGGAACAGGATCATGAACCTCCTGTCGGTATTTCCCAGAAATGATATGAATTCCATGGCGGTAACTCCCTTCCCCCTTGCACCAGCGATGTATGAAAAATTTCCCGAGGTGGAAGACTTCACAAGGTTCTGGCAGTTTCCTGCGCTGGTTAGTTATAAGGAAACTACAAACCTCGATAAAAAGGTCTGCCTGGTGGATTCCGGATTTTTCAATATGTTCAGTTTCCCTGTAATCTCCGGAAATCCAAAAGAAGCAGTATCCAATAAAAGCTCTGTGGTGATCACAGAGTCAGAGGCTGTCAAGTATTTTGGAGAAGATGATCCGATAGGCAGGATCCTGACTTTTAACAAGGACCTGAAACTTACGGTTATGGCCGTGGTAAAAGATCCGCCCAGAAATACAGTATTTGATTTTACAATGCTTGCAAGCATTCTGCATGTACCTGAATACAGGTTATATAACGACTGGTCATTTGCAGGTCCGTCATACGTAATGCTATCAGAAGGGACAGACAGGCACAGTTTCCAGGAAAAGATCAGGGATCTGTACAGGGACAGGGATGCCGAAATGGATGTATCCCTGGTTCTGCAACCCTTGAAGGAGGTCTATCTCTATCGTGATGGCAAGGCCAACCGGATCATTTACGTATACCTGTTTTCCGGGATTGCCATTATAATCCTGCTGCTTGCCTGTTTTAATTATATGAACCTGAGCATTGCACGATCCTTAAAACGGTCAAAGGAAATAGGATTACGCAAAACAAATGGTGCCGGCAAAAATCAGATTGTGATCCAGTTTCTAGGTGAATCCATGTTTTATTCACTTATATCCCTGTTTATAGCTCTGATCCTTGTTGAACTGGCAAGGCCTTTATTTAACTCCCTTACGATGAAGCAACTTGAGCTTCACTATAATGATCCTTTGCTAATAACCGGATTAATTGCAATATACATTTTTACCTCACTCGCTTCCGGGCTTTACCCGGCTTTTATTCTGTCTTCATTCCGGCCGGCGGAGATATTCTACGGGAAAACAGGTTTTAAAGGAAAGGGAAATTTTCTGAATACATTAATCATCTTACAGTTTGCGATTTCAACCGCCCTTATTATTGCCTCCGTTACGGTTAATCGTCAGGTAAATTATATCCGGAAGAAGGACCTGGGACTGAACAAGGAAAAGGTCATTGTTCTTCCTTTTGGAAGGGATATGATACCGATGTATGAAGTGGTCAGGGAACAGATCATGGCTCATTCGGCAGTCGTAAATGTATCGGCTTCGTATGATCTTCCATTCTTCCTTACTTCAGGAGTAAGTTTTACCTGGGATACTGTTCCGGTGGAGGACAGGATTGGAGTGAGTTATAATATGGTGGATTATGATTTCATTGAAACCATGGAGATCGATATGCTGGAGGGAAGGTCGTTTTCCAGGGAATATGCCGGAGATGACTCTGTAGCCTACATCATCAATGAAACCGCCCTGAGAAAAATGGGAGTTGACCATGCTACCGGTCTGGATATACACTTCAGGCATCCTCACCTGCCGGAATATCTTCGCAAAGGGACCATCATCGGAGTGATAAAGGATTTTAATACCCGTCCCCTGAAGGAAGAGATACCTCCCCTTGTGCTCAGGATATACCGTCCGTTCTACAGGAATATGTACATACGATATAACACAGAAGATCCGTCTGACCTCCTGCAGTATCTCCAGGGTGTCCAGTCACAACTGTACCCCGGATTGCCATTTCAATATTCCTTTCTTGACCAGGAGGCTGACCAGCTGTACAGTGTGGAATTTCGCACCGGAAGGATCCTCAGGTACTTCACATTGATCAGCATTCTCATTTCTTGTCTCGGCCTTTTTGGAATGGTATCGTATGACCTGGAATTGAGAATCCGGGAAATTGCCATACGTAAAGTATTTGCCTCTTCGGTTGGGCGGATCATTTTGCTGATATTCTCCAGATACCTGAGGTGGATTACAATCGCTTTTATACTGGCTGTTCCGGCAGCCTGGTACTTAACACGGAAATGGCTCCAGGAGTTCGTTTTCAGGATTGAGATATCGGTTCTCAGTTACCTGATCTCATTAATACTTGTAATATTGATTGCATTTATAACTATCAGTTTCCTGTCGGGAAGAACTGCCAGAATCAATCCGGCCGCTGTTCTTAAACAGAATTAAATGGTAAAATGCAATATGAACCGTGCTCCCTGAATCCCGGGAACATAAAAGATCCGGCGATTGGTGAACGAATTTCGGTTCCTGGATTTTACCCGAAGAATAATACAAGGAAAGACATTGCATACAGCTTCATCAACGCTGGCATGAATTATTCAACCAGTATTTTGCCTTGGTATTCACTATTGCCCCTCAATTCAATAATATAATATCCGGGCAGTAAATTTTGTTGCTGGATAATGAATGTTTTTGTCTTTATATTTTTCCTCGAAAAGACAACTTTGCCTGTCAGGTCAATAATATCCAGGGTATAATTTGTTTCTTCAGGATTTGGACAAACAATGGTTGCCGAGTTTTTTAACGGATTGGGGAATATCGCAATTTGAGTTGGTTTTAATTCACTCATCCCGGCGGTTTCATCCACATCATTGATTGTAATAGTAAAAATCTCCTCATAGGATAATGGATCTGCCGCATTATCAGTAACCTTTACTCTGAAAGTGTAGCTGTTCTTATATTCGAAGTCAAATGTCTGATCTGCTAATAATGAATCACCGGTGATCGTAAACCCGGTATTATCATAATCCCCTTCGCCTGAAACCAGTGAATATGTATGAACGTCACCGGTATCAATATCCATGACTGCAAATCTTCCTATTAAGTCCCCGATTGCATTATTTTCTGAAATGGATTGATTTGACAACAATATTGAAGTTGGGGGGTGATTTATTAATCCTTTCAGGCTGATTAATTCTATCCCTGAATCAGTCGCGAGGTTTCGTGAATACTGTTTATCCTGTGAATTGTTCCAGTGCTCATGAACGCCAAGGCTTTGAAGTCCTTGCTCGCTGTTATTCGGATTATAAATAGTGCCTGAAGGCGGATCGTTTGCCAATGCAGCTTCGTGCATGTAATTATCTGTAACTGCTGTCAGGTAAGGATTATTTTCAGCATTCATAAAATCCAGGCAGACAGACTCTATAGCAATCGGATCCTGTGACATAAAAATGCTGGATGTCCAGTCGTTATTAAATGGTGCTGATTGCCATTTATTTGTATTATCCAGGATTGTACCCTGATGTTTTGCTGCGTAGAGTGCATCAACCATGAAAAGCAGGGTCTTCTGTCCCAGATCTTTATGTCCGATCAGATCAACGAGGGGATTGTAAGTCCCTGCCAGTCGTGGCTTGAAATCCCACTCTGCATCAAAATAATAACTTCGTGTTGCAATATAGGGGTGAAGTCCGGCTCCCTTGGGAGCAAGAAATGTAGGCTCTCCATAGCTGTCGGCGCAAATTGATCCAAGATGATTTTTTGAGCAAAGAGTTATACCGGCAACCTCGTGGCCTTTAAGATTGGCGATATTGATAATATAATCCGCTCCGGTAACCACGGTAGGGAGATAGGCAGGATTACCGCCTCCGGGTTCGGATATTGTAAAATCTTCTGACCAGTTTATTCTGGAATTCACATCCCGTTGGTATTTTTCTATTCCATCTCCTCCACCCCAGTCAACAAAGTGAATATCAGGAAATTCTTTAAGGCACAATGTATAAACCGGAGAGGCTATGTACCTGGTTACATCATAAAAACTAATGTCATCCTGAGCCACACCTGCTTCATAGACAAGCTGGCGGGCAATGGCTAATACCACATGCGGAGAAGCATAGGTCATGTTCCCGTAATTGGTATGCCCTGATCCGGAACAGGTATTAAAATTGAGTTTTATGGCGATTTTTTCCCCTGTTTGATATCCCACGTTGCCTTTATCGTGTCTCGTATTGAAGTACCTGAATAATGCAGACCAGGCTTCTGAATCAGTATCGGCTTCTGTGAGTGAACATAATGATATCGAGACCATTTTATCAATATCATACTGATTATTATAATCATTTGACCACCAATATCCTCGACCTTCCCAACTCGTGGCATCAGGATCATGAATCCATACAACTCGTCCCGGGTTGATCCCTTTGGCTATACCAATTGGCTGATTAATGGATTGAGGTTCAAATCTGGAATTTAAAACTGAAGCAACTGTTTCTTTGTTTGTCGCCTGGAAATTAACATAAAACAACATAAGGGCAATTAAAATGAGGAGAGTTGCAAGCGGGTATTTTTTCCTTGACAATAAAGTTTTTGCCCTTCTGAACAGGAAAACAGATGAAAACAAGCTGGTCAGCCAGATCACAAAACCGGCAGCCAACGGATAAGCCACCTTCATACACGGATAGGTCGCTCTGCTCGGTTTGGGAATAACCCGTACCAAAAACCAGATGAAAGACAGAAAGCCAATAATGGGAATGATAAGCCTGAACGGTTTTTTCTTTGCTGATATAAGAATTCTCATATTTCTGTTCTTTTATAAGATTTTCAT
>CAYZEZ010000003.1:0-18423 GCA_964477295.1 uncultured Bacteroides sp.
TAAACCTTGCCGTTGAACGGTTCAAAGGGCAAAAAGCGACTTTTTGGCTCATGCGGGGCATTTTTGTCCGGTCCTGGCGGTTGATCGGTATGACAAACTACATGATGAATGTATATACTGATCCTGAATTTCTTCATTTGCTTGCAAAAATAATGTTGGAATACAGTCTTGCCCAATTGGAGCTTCTGGTTGAAGCTGGTCTTGATGTCCTGGTCATTGAAGACGATATCGCAATGGACAAGGGGCCCATGATATCCCTGGAACATTTCAAAATATTTATAAATCACTACAATCGGCAGATCGTTGAAAGAGCACATCAAAAAGGGCTTAAGGTGGTCAGACACTCCGACGGTAATCTCTGGCCAATATTGGACGTTCTTCTTGAAACCGGGTACGACGGGCTCAATCCTTTGGAGCCTCAGGCTGGCATGGAAATGAAGAAGGCAAAAGACTACTGCGGCAATAAAATCTGTTTGTTAGGGAACATAGATTGTGTGAATCTTCTTCCCAGGGGGACTACTGAGCAGGTTGAGCAGGCCGTCATCCAAACCATTGAAGATGGTGCCGCTGGGGGGGGACTGATAATTTGCTCGTCCAATTCATTGCATCAAGGGGTTAATCCTGAGAATTGCATTGCGATGTTTAAGGCCGCTCGCAAGCACGGACATTACAACAATATCTGAAATTATATTAATCAGCAGATCTGAACAGAAAATTGCCGCGTGTGTCCTTGTATGTTAAAGGCATTATGTTAATGTAGCTTAGGAAAGGTTATATAGCGATAAAGCCAGATTGTTACCAACCGATTTATACATCTTAATGAAACACTGTTTTTGCGAAGCGGAGCGGAGTAGGAGGATTGCAAAATGTGTGTTTTATAAATCTATAAAAGCCCTTTAAGTACTTTTTGATTAACACAAAACTTGTTCAACAAGAATAATTTTAGTGTTATCTTATAAATTTTTAATACTATTAAATATGAAACTTTCTTATTTGTGTCTCATTTGGCTAATATTGTTTACATCGATTGGAAACGGATTACAATGCGTTGGCCAGGCCCTCCCGATTGACCAAATAAAAGCGGGAGAGATCGTTGATAAAAAATATGCCGGATTCGGACTGGGAGAATGGGAAGAAGGTGACGATGACGCATATTATGTCAGGTTTTATAGTCCTTTTGGTGATGGTCATATTGTTGTTTTTTATAATACTCTGGATTGCACACCAATAATTTGTAAGGATTTGCTGGAACTCTTCCTGATAAACCAGGACACAATCACCTACAGGTTAAGTACTGAGCTTTTGAGAGAGCTAAATCCGGAATTTGAAATATTGCATAATACGTTTCTACAATGTATTGAAGTTCGACATGAATGGTATGAAGATGGTAACGGAATGACATATAATGAAGCCGATAACTATGTGGGAGGATTAAGGTTCATACTGAAAGATAATAAACTTATTCCTCTGGAGAATCTCTCAAAATCAGACCTGAGAATTTACAGGAACCTGATTTTCGCAAAATATGGCTACAGGTTCAAATCAGAGAATTTAAATGATTACTTCAGTTCGAAAGATTGGTATGTTCCTATTCCCGGGTTAGATATTAATAAGGTGCTGACTGAAAAGGACATCGAAATGATCAATTTCATAAGGGAGCTTGAAGGGTTTACCGGCAATTAAAATCAGTTCATATAAAAACCTATTCATTGGAATAAATAAAGGGGGGGGCAAGGATGATATCACAGAAATAGTGCTCTATGACTATTAAAGTTAAAAAGTACGTAATATCTGCGATAATCAAATGAATGAAGATATTTATTTCATGAATTTCGTTCCCTCGGACCATAATCCAAAATAGCTTATACCTTGGGCATATTTATAAACCTTTAACTTAAGCAATCTATTATAACCATATTGCCTGATTAGATACCTTTGTAAGATTAAGGCAAAAATATCATCCTGGGTGCTTATTAACTCATTAAAAGAAAGTTATCTTTGAATAGAGAAGACAAATTTTTATGGAAGTATCCAGTTCTGTTTAAATATAATATTCTCAGGGATATCCAAATAGCAATCACAAACAAGTACATTTGTTCTGCAAATTGGAATGCCAGGTCCGATGAAAAACAGAGAATTCGGTAGTGACAACGAAAAGTAAATGGTAAATGAGTAATTTGCAAATACTTTTCATACTATGATAGTGTAAGTGAAAAAATAATTGTTTACAAAATTTAATACTAACAAAAATATCAATGCGTCATCAAATTCTGGTTTGCATCATCACAATAGTCTCTGTTGTTGTATCACTCCATGCACAAACACCTGCTCCGTCACTGCCGCACCTTGTGCAAAAAAACGGACGTCACGCGTTGATGGTCGATGGTGAGCCGTTCCTGATTCTTGGTGCACAATGCAATAATTCCAGCGCCTGGCCAGCCATCCTTCCCAAGATATGGTCAGCGATGAAAGTGCTTAATGTCAACACCCTCGAAATACCAATATACTGGGAACAATTCGAGCCGCAACCGGGACATTACGATTACACTGTAGTCGACACCATTATTACCCAAGCCCGCCAGAACGACTTGCGGTTGGTTCTCTTGTGGTTCGCAACGTGGAAAAATGGATCGAATCACTACATGCCGAAATGGATGAAACTTCAGCCTGAGAAGTATCCTAATATCATCGGTAAGGATGGACGGCAGATCGATTCACCTTCGCCCCACGCACAGGCCACACTCAAGGCAGATATTAAGGCGTTTTCAGCATTCATGCGCCATCTGAAAGAATTTGATCAACAGCACACAGTCATCATGGTGCAAGTCCAGAACGAGCCGGGCTCCTGGGGCACTGTGCGTGACTATTCACTGCAAGCACAAAAGCTCTTTGAAAGCCCCGTTACTGCGGAAGCGCTCTCTGCAATGAAAAAACCCGCATCACCGAATTACAATTGGACCGAGGTTTTCGGACGTGATGCCGATGAGTTCTTCCAGGTATGGCATGTGGCACGTTATATTGGCAAGGTCGCTGCTGCAGGCAAGGAAATCTATCCAATCCCACTGTATGTCAATGGTGCTATTCGTGACCCGTTGAACCCAAGCTGGCCGCCGACTTACGAGGTAGGCGGTCCCAATGACAATGTCTTCGAACTCTGGAAAGCTGCGGCACCGGCAGTTGACATCCTTTCGCCCGATATCTACATTGGTGATACAGAGGCATATCTCAAAGTCCTCGAACTCTACAACCGCCCGGATAATCCTCTGTTCATCCCGGAAACCATAGGAACTGGTGCTTTTACGCGATTTTTCTTTGCGGCATTGGGACATGGAGCAATCGGGTATGCTCCGTTTGGCATGGATGATACAAGAATTCACATTGGACAAGATGGAATTCCCTTGTCACCAGAAGAAAGGTATGGTGCGACTGCGCTAAATTATCGCCTGTTCAAACCAATGGCCAGACAGATTGCAAAATTAAATTTCGAAGGCAAGGTTCAGACCGCGGTCCAGCTAGCCTTTGATCCTGATGCTGAACCTGGCAATTCTGTTGATAAGGAAAACTATGTCACAGACCAGTCCCTTCAATTTGATGGTTGGGATATTGATATCGCTTTCGGCACCTTTCAACGAATGGCACTCTCTCAATCACAGTCCCAAATACCTGATGGGCGCATTCTCATCGCAGAGTTGGACAAGGGACAATATCTGCTGGCCGGTTATCATTGTCGCGTCATGTTTCGCCCGACTGGTATAAACGAAGGTCTACCTTGGCAGTACCTGATAGTCGAAGAAGGGCACTATGTCGACGGCGAATTCAAAACCGATCGCATTCTGAATGGAGATCAGACCGACTGGGGACTAAATTTCTCACAACCTACCGTGTTGCGCGTTTCTGTTTATACGCGATAGCCAGGAAAGTAATTCACCTAACAAGAAAAATTAACCTGACACCATAACCGATTGCGAAGCGAGGCATAGAGGAGCGGAGCAGGAGCGAAGCAGGAGCAAAGCAAAATGGGTATTGAATGATTTATTTCAATGATTTGGAACTAATATATAAAGTACGTATATTTGTACTTATATAAATACTTAATATATTTATCATGTTAGCAGCTAATTATTCAGAGTTTCGTGGAGATCTTAAAAAATTTCTTGATAATGTAGAACTTAACAACGAAACATTAATTATTAAACGAGGTAAAGGAAAAGGTACTGTTATGATCTCACTTGATGAATATAATTCACTGATGGAAACTGTACATCTTTTGTCATCTAAAGCAAATGCAGATAGGTTATATGAATCAATGAAGCAAATGAAGGAAGGAAAAACAATCTCAAAAGATTTAATCGAAGAATAATGAGAATTGTTTTTTCAAATATAGCCTGGGAAGATTATACCTCATGGTTAAATGAAGACAAGAAAATTCTCCACAAAATAAATGAGCTCATAAAGGACATCCAGAGTACACCATTTAAAGGTAAAGGAAAACCAGAACCTCTCAAGTATGATTTAAGAGGTCTTTGGTCCAGAAGAATTGATAGAGAGCATAGAATGGTATACAAAATCCAGGAAAATGAAATTCTAATCTATAGTTGCCGATATCATTATGACAAATAGGTATAATACAGATCAATGTCCGCCAACACTTTTTTTAAAACCCTAAAATATTGACTTTTAAACATTATAGCGGGCTGGCCGGATATAACCTTGTAGCGTTTGGCCAGCTCGGCTATTTAGCATAATGGCTGATTATAGGACGATTCCCGCAGATTAAAGGATTGAACAGATTTCGGGGATTTGTCCTATAATGTATTGCATTATGTTCATATAGCTTAGGAAAGGTTAGATATTAGCACTCACCAATTGATACCCCCGATTTTTACATCTTTATGAAACACTCTTTTTGAGAAGCGACCGGAGAGGAGCGGAGCAGGAGCGCAGCAAAATGGGTGTTGAATACTAACCACGTAACATTGGGGGACCCAATTATTAATTTGCATTAATCATAAATATACTCTAATTTTGGAGTTATAAATTCCAAAATGAGGGTCAAAATGGAAATAATGATTCCAAGATGCTTTAAAGCTCCTGATCAGAGCTACTTTTTATTCGGTCCCCGTGGATCAGGTAAATCAACTTATCTGAAAGCGAATTATCGAGGAGCACTATATATCGATTTGCTCAGGCCGGATGAACAGAGAAAGTACCAGGCCAGACCTGAAGCAATTATTGAACTGGTTGGTGCAAATCCTGATAGAACAATAATCATTGTAGATGAGATTCAGAAGGTACCAGATATGCTAAGTGCCATACACAATTTAGTTGAGGATAAAAAGAATTTGCAATTTATACTTACCGGATCAAGTGCACGTAAACTCAAGCGATCCGGACCTGATCTGATGGCTGGCAGGGTATTACTGAGGAATATGCATCCGTTTTTACTATCAGAATTAGGAAAAGAAGCAGATTTTCAAAAAGCACTGGAATATGGCTTATTACCAATTATTTATCTGGCACATGATCCCGATAGTACATTGGATACTTATATTTCATTGTATATCCGTGAAGAGGTACAATATGAAGGACTGGTCAGAAATATTGGGAACTTCTCCCGCTTCCTGGAAGCAATAAGTTTCTCGCACGGATCGGTGCTTAATATAAGTAATGTTGCAAGGGAATGTGCAGTAGAACGCAAAGTAGTGGAGAACTATATATCAATACTTGAAGATATTTTACTTGCTACACGCCTGCAGGTATTCACAAAACGTGCACAACGTGCCCTGGTTGCACACCCAAAATTCTACTTTTTTGATACTGGTGTTTTCAAAGCGCTGAGACCAAAGGGCCCCCTGGATAGTCCACATGAAATTGATGGAGCAGGGCTTGAAGGATTGGTATTCCAGCACTTGAAAGCCTGGAACGCATATCAAAATAATAAATTCGAAATCTATTACTGGCGATCACGAGGAGGACTTGAAGTTGATTTTATTCTTTATGGAGAACAGGGAATATTTGCCATTGAGGTAAAATATTCTGATAAGCTCCGTAACCAGGACCTTCGTTCCTTAAGTGAATTCAAGTCGGATTATCCGGAAAGCCAGACTATTTTTTTATATCGGGGAACAGAGAGGCTTTTAAAAAATGAAACTCTTTGTATGCCATGTGATGAATTCCTGCAAAATCTTGATCCTGATAAAACCTTTAAGAACATTTGCGGGCTGGCTTGATATGACCTTGTTGCGTTGGCCCTGTGACTAATTATAGGACGGATCCCTCAGATTACAGGAGTCAACAAAATTCGGGGATTTGTCCTATAATGTTATAAGCATTATGTTAATATAGCTTTGATAAGGTTATATATCCGGAAAGCCAAATGATCCCCACAAATTAGTACATCTTCATGAAACACTCTTTTTGCGTAGCGATCGGAGAGAAGCGAAGTAGGAGCAGAATGGGTGTTTCATCAGAATTCCATTAATAATGAAAAAAATATTTTGCAGTGAATAAATATCTTAATCTCCGCATTATATGCGCATATTATTTGAAATTCTGGTTTTGTATTCATATATTTACCGCAAATTTTAAGGAGATTATTTATGTATATCTATGAAAATCCCGAGTGGCCTAACTTTACCTGGGATGACAAAAGACTAATTAATCTACTGAGTGAAGTCAGAAATCTTCAGGGAAGATTAATTGGTCAAATGGAAGCTATTGGTTTTTCATTAAGAGGGGAAGCTATCCTTGGCACGTTAACCAACGATGTGGTAAAATCCTCATTAATTGAAGGAGAAATCCTTGATTCAGAGCAGGTTCGTTCATCCATTGCCAGAAAACTGGGAATGGATATTGCTGGTTTAATTCCATCAAAACGGGAGGTTGATGGAATTGTAGAAATGATGTTGGATGCTACTCAGAATTATAATCAGGAACTTACCAAAGAAAGACTATTTGACTGGCATTCAGCCTTATTTCCCACAGGGCGTAGCGGAATGTATAAAATAATTGTCGGTGATTGGAGAAAAGATCTAAAAGGACCAATGCAAGTTGTTTCTGGTCCGGCAGGGAAGGAGAAGGTTCATTATGAAGCCCCTGAAGCAGAAAAGCTTGAGGATGAAATGTATCGATTTCTTGATTGGTTTACACATGAGATTAAAATTGAACCAGTTATCAAATCTGGAATTGCACATTTATGGTTTGTAACTATTCATCCGTTTGAAGACGGAAACGGTAGAATTGCCAGGGCAATTGGGGATATACAATTAGCCAGGGCAGAAAAGACCAGCCAACGATTTTACAGTTTATCGGATCAAATTGAACACGATAAAAAGTCGTATTATGAAATTCTAGAGTCAACTCAGAAGGGATCACTGGATGTGACAAATTGGCTTATGTGGTATTTGGAAAGTCTAACAAAAGCACTTAATCGAACTAAGGAGTCATTATCTAAAGTGCTGGCCAAAGCAAACTTCTGGAAAAAACATTCGGCAAAGATCCTGAATCAGCGGCAACATAAAATGATTAATAAATTACTTGATGATTTTTATGGAAAACTCACGACATCCAAATGGGCTAAAATGAATAAATGCTCACAGGATACTGCCTTGAGAGACATTCAGGATTTATTAAACAAGGATATACTTTTGAAAGAATCCGGAGGAGGAAGAAGTACCAGTTATGCACTCATCAAATAAAGAAACAAATGTATTGCAAATTGTGATGCCAGGTGTTGTTGAAAAAAATTAAGGATCTTATAGCACCAGTAAAATCAATAAAGTTGATATGCAATTTGCAAATACTTTTGTTTTTACTTTGATTGGAAGTTGAAACTTTGTTGCGCGCTTGCCTTATATAACCTGTGCGGCTGGATTGCGCGGCTATTTAACATAGTGGCCAATTTATAGGACGGATCCCGCAGATTAATGGATTGAACAGATTTCGTGGATCTGTCCTATAATGTTATAAGCATTATGTTAATATAACTTTGGAAAGGTTATATAGCAGGAAAGCCATATTGACACCCACCAATTTGTACATCTTTTGAAACACTCTTTTTGCGGAGCGAAGCAAAATGGGTGTTTCATCTAAAGAACTCTTTTATGGATTAATTTTTTCCTATAAATATATTTGAAGCAGGTAATATATTTATTACCTTTACTTGAAATACCAATAAATGAAAAGTAAAGAACTTTTAAAACTGCTTAAAGATGATGGTTGGTATGAAATTAGAAGATCGGGGAGTCATATTATAATGAGGCATCCAACAAAGAAAAAACAATTGGTTGTTCCTCTGCATTCAAGCAAAGAATTAAAGAAAGGTATTCTTAGTTCAATTATAAAGGATGCCGAAATTAAAACCAGGAAGAGATGAAGAAGCCAAAAATTACAATGAACATTACTAAGGAGGACTTGGGATATAGCGCTCACACCATTGTGGGAAATATTTCTATAAATACCCAGGGCGAAACCTTTGATGAACTTAAAGAAATGATACTGGATGCTGTTAATCTTTCCTTTGAAGAGAAAGGTTTTACCTATACAATTGATGAAATTGAATTTGCATACGATTTGAAAAGTTTTTTTGCTTTTTACAAAGTTATCAATGCAAAAGCCCTATCTGAACGCATAGGAATGAATCAAAGCCTTTTAGCACAATATATCAAGGGTATTAAAAAACCTTCACCGGAACAGACAAAAAGGATACTCAGAGGAGTTCAGCAAATCGGCAGAGAATTATCTGAAGTTCGTTTTCTTTTTTAAATGTCTGATAAAAGAATTATGCTGCAATCCGGTAAACTGGCAGTTGGCCCATAAAGGGCTCACAGTGGGATCAGAAAGAAAGCTTTATATATGAAAAATCAATAAAACAAATGTATTGCAAATTGGAACCAGGTCCGGTGAAAAACGGAGAATTCATTTGCTACAACGAAAAGCAATATGGCAGATGAGCGAATTTGCAAATACTTTTGTTTTTACCTTGATTGGAAGATGAAACTTTATTGCGGGTTGGCCATATATAACCTTTATGCGGTGGCCCTGTGCGGATATTTAACATAATGGCTGATTATAGGACGAATCCCGCAGATTTCAAGATTGTGCAGATTTCGGGAATCTGTCCTATAATGTATTGCATTATGTTCATATAGCTTCGGAAAGGTTATATATGCGAAAAGCCCAATTGATACCCTCCAATTTATACATCTTTATGAAACACTCTTTTTGCGAAGCGATGCGGAGAGAAGCGGGGCGAAATGGATGTTTCATGTATTGACTATTCTTTTATTTATCTTTGTAATAGATATTTTTCATAATGGAAATTTCCGGATTCATAGAGGATTTTGAAAATTTGCCGAAACATATTCAAAAACAATTGATTGAATATGCTGAGTTGTTAGTTTTCAGGTATAACAAGGGTAAAAGAATAGTAAAAAGGATCATTCGTTAACATTTTGATGGGAGAATGGAATGGAGGAATTAAAAGGGAACTGCTCTTCTGTTGAATTTCAACACAATATTAATGAATTCAGATAGTGGTTTTTCTAAAAACTAGTTTTGAAGACTAAACAAGAACATATTAATTTCTGGATTGCTCAGGCCAATGATGATTGGTCTGCTGTGAATACTCTTTTCCAGGGGAAAAACCATCTTCAATGTTTATTCTTTGCTCATCTCGTGATTGAGAAAATATGTAAAGCAATCTGGATTAAATCTAATGATCAAAATGTTCCTCCACGGACGCATAATTTAATTTTCCTGCTTTCCGAAACTCCAATTTCCCTTACAGAGGATAAAAGTGAATTCCTGCTGAGCTTAAATCGTTTTCAATTGGAGGGTCGTTATCCTGATTATTTGACAAAAATGCATGAAATCTGTAACGAACAATTTACAAAATCAATTCTCGAATCTGTAACAATATTAAGATCATGGTTACTAGAGAAACTGCAATAAAAACTGCCACATCATTTGTTAATGATTGCCAGTTAAATGGATTGACATTTCATAAAGTTCTAATGTTTGGTTCGGCTGCGAAGGATGTGACACACAGAGGTTCTGATATTGATTTGTTATTGATATCTGATCAATTTACTGATAATATCTTTGATAACTTGAGATTGTATTCAAAAGTTAATATTAAATATCCCATTATCGAAACACATCCATATCCTACCAAATATTACTATGAGGGTAATGATTTCATTGCTGAAATTAGTAAAGAGAGTATTGAGATAATTTAACCTGCACTTTTAAAAACGGATTTTGAAAATGTCGTTGCACTGTCGCGACATTTATCTTGATTTCATTTCCCGTATTTGAAAATACATTTGTTTTAATTATGATTTGAAGTTGAAACTTTATTGCGCGCCTGCCATATATAACCTGTGCGGCAGGCTAATGCGGATATTTAACATAGTGGCTAATTATAGGACGGATCCCGCAGATTACAGAGTTCAACAAAATTCGGGGATATGTCCTATAATGGATTGCATTATGTTAAATAACTTCGGAAAGGTTATATATTAGCACAAGCCAATTGATACCCCCTGATAAATACATCTTTATGAAACACGCTTTTTGTGGAGCGATCGGAGAGAAGCGGAGGAGGAGCCACCTACGCTTTAAAAAGCTCCGGTGGCCAAAGACGGAGCAAAATGGGTGTTTCATATTTATTAAGAAAAGGAAGAACAGAGTATGAAATTCCTGTTGCAATGTTTTGATGAGATTAAAGTGCGGGTAGAGAATTATATCAAAGAGGAAAATGACAAACTGGAAGAGGATGATTAAAACCTGAACAGCACGGAAATATTTGGACGCGTCAGGCCAATCATCTTCGATTCATCAGGATTTATTCCTTCTAAATCAATTGGTTGGAATATATTTAAATGTTCCACTCCAAAACTAATTTTTATTAGATCTGAAATAGTATAGGCCAACTTTATATCTAAAGATGTACTTAATCCATCTAACCTGTACTTGCTGTATTGCACAGGGGGAATAGTCACTACTCCTTTTCCAACAGTAAAATTAACCCAGGAATATCCAACACAAATGCCGGATAGGATTTCAAATTGCTTTATATTGATAACTTGTTGTACTCCGGCAATCGGGGTAACTACTTTGAATTTATCTTCTGCCTTCCGCAAGTATTCATAATCAATCCCGAATAAAACACTTATTTCACTGAGCTCTCTTATCATTTTAAAACTAAAGTAGGGTCCAATATTCCAATTTTCTCTCAGGTAATTTCCATAAACCGGGATTGTTAGACCAGCATTTGCATTAATGGAATATTTTCCGGAGTTAGATTTTTGAGCATTGGTAACGCCACTGATGAAGACTAAGCAAAATAAAACCAGAGATTTCATCTTAATTAATTTCTATTGCGAAACTTGAAACTATAACTAACCGTTGGGAAAAATGAAATAAAACTCTGCTGATATAACTTTAAGTTACCATTTCTAACTCCCATCATTAATCCATTATCTAGAGGCAATTGTTCATACTTGAAGAAGTAATAATATGGATTCTGTCTGTTGTAAACATTTAATATACTGATACTCCAGGTTCTTTCTCCCCTTTTTTTTGTTTTATTAAAATTTGCTCCCAGGTCCAGACGGTGATAATTTCTCATTCTATAGGAGTTTATTTCAGAATATATATAAATAATATTACCGTACGAATCGTATTTTTCTACCGGAAGGGTAATTGGATATCCTGTACCATATTTCCATACCGCTGAAACTGAAATTCTGTCATTAATATTATAAATAGCCACAACATCTGTTTTAAACCGTCTGTCATATTTAAATGGAAATGGTTTCCCTTCGTTAAGTTCGGCGAATTTGCGCACGGATTTTGAGAAATTAAGACCAATCCAGCCATTAAATTTTCCATCGTCCTTGCTCAACAACAATTCAATACCTTCACTTAATCCTTGTCCTCCGGTAATAATTTTATTTTCCCAGGATCCGCTATTCCCGATAAATGACTCACCTTGATTAAAAGCGATTAAATCTAGCATGTGCTTTTGATAAGCTTCTATTGAAAATTTATACTTCCTGTTGAGAAGATATTCAATTCCTACAGAAACCTGATTAGAATGCTCCGGTGAAATCAAGGCTGTTGAAGGAATCCAGAAATCTGATGGCATACCTACTCCTGAATACGTCAGAAGATGAACATATTGCTGCATCTTACTATAGGCTGGTTTCAGGGATAATTCCGGAGTGAGTCTGATATTTGCCAACAGCCTGGGTTCAAGCGAATGATAGGCTTTTTTTTGTACAATATACCCGGAGTAATGTAAACCTATATTACATCCGAGCCATTTGAATATATTAACATCATTTTCAATGAATACATTACTTTCAACAGAGTTTACATCATTATTTGTATGAACAAGACTATTAGATTCCATTGAGCTATTTTCCTGTTCAAATGAGGTAGTTGCCGGGGTAAACCGGTGCCATAAAATTTCACCCCCAAATCTCAATGTGTAATTTGGATCTATATGAACTTCAGGAGTAACTTTGATAAATATGTCATTGACTCTTGATATAAATCTACTATTCAGATTCTCATATACGGTATCATACGAATACGAACTTTCAAATCCACTTTTATAATGATAATTTGTATATCCAATAATTGTATTATTAAAAACCTTGGAACTATAGACTGAATTCAGACGCATTGAAGCACAAATGTTCCCCCATCTTGTGTAATGATTAGTTTCAAAAAACTGATCCGGATTTTTACTGTTTTCCTTTCTGAAAACGTTATCATTACCTGAGTATAAACTTAGCAACAACCTGTTTTTTTTATTTAACCTGAGATTAAATTTTGAATTAAAATCAGAAAATCTATAAACCAGGTTTTCATCAAAAATTAATCTGAAAATCTGGAATGTATTTTTTCTATATGAAATTAACAAAGATGATTTCCCTCTATAAATGGGCCCTTCAAGCATAATCTTTGAGGATAAAAGACCAAGTGACCCGGATACGGTGTATTTTGTAAGGTCACCGTCTTTTAGCCTGATATCTACCACAGAAGATAATCTACTTCCGTATCGTGCCGGGAATCCACCCTTATAAAGTTTATAATCCTTAATTGCATCTGAATTAAATGTTGAAAAAAAACCTCCATAATGATCTGTATTGTATAATGGTACATCATCAATCAGGATTAAATTCTGATCCGGACTTCCGCCGCGTATATACAGACTTGCTTTCCCTTCGCTTCCCGACTGAATACCAGGCATTAGCTGCAGAGAGTGAAGAATATCATGTTCACCAACAAACACTGGCATTTTATATAAGCTTTTCATAGGGATCTTTATAACACCAGTCTCATTTACCGCTTGAAAATCTGATTGATGAGATTTGATGATTACTTCATCAAGCTTTATTCCTTTTACTAATTGTAGCTCATAAAAAGTATCAATAGTGTCATTAACAGGGATCTTTTTTACATTATATCCGACGTACGAGACACGGATTTCTCTTGTATTTACTGGTATTTTCAGACTAAAAAAACCGAATTCATTTGTAATTGTTCCTGTCTTCGAATTTGGAATATATAAATTAACTCCAATCAGTCTCTCCCCTGTTAAACTGTCTAATACATAACCGTTAATGATCCTGGATTGTGAATATGCTTTTGCATAAGAAGCATTGATCAACAATAAAGTTATAATGAGTGTCCTGAGACCTGACATCATAATAATTATTGTATTACTATATGTTAGAGTTACTTAACAACTTCGTATTCAATAAAATCATTGTTGTCAATAATAAAGGTCTGATCCACAGATTGGTAACCAGCAAAAATACCGTAGTTAAGAGGTATATTAGTATATACATTCAAGGGTTCACCCTGTCCATAGATAATATCATTCCTGGTTGAATATCCCTGCTTTAATAATGAGACTTTATACATGTAATAATTTTCAGATATTGTCCTGAAATGCAGAGTAATATTATGTGGCTGAACAACATTTTCATTTGGATACCATGGCGGGACATAATAGACCGGGATACTTACTTCTTTACCATTAAATGTTTTATCACTGAAAGGCAACGTTTCAGGATATTCCTGATCAATTGAAAGTACTGTTGGATAGTAAGGTTCTGTAATTATTGCAGAAAAGTCTGTCGATATATCATATGGTACTGATAAAGCATTTTGAGTGACAGATATTTCATAAAAGTTTACCTCATCAATCGGATCAGTGAAGATGAAATTCACTTTTGAATAGACATTTCCAAGATTATTTTTACCGGCGGATGGAAGAATTGAGAGCCTGTTAAGATTTACTTTTCCTGGTAGTATATCTGATGCAACAATTGTATAACCATGGTGTTCTACTCTTAATTGATAAATTCCAGGTAGAAAGTTTGAATTTGCATTCGTCGCATATAACTGAGTATCACTTCTAAATTCAAAGTCGCCAATTAGAGAATCATTATAATACAAAGATACGTTGGCATCATCAATAACCGGGAAATCCAATGAATCCAGAAATCCTATTGTCTGGTTTACAGATACAGTTGTATTTTGAACATAGGGAAGAGTAAATGGTTGAAACAGACAATTTATTACGTAATGCTGATTTGGCCTGGGTATTGGTATCTCAATCTCCTTCTCACAACCTGTAACTATTCCAAAAAAAATAATTGTAACTGACAGATTCCTTTTAATTCGCTTGCAATCGCATAATAAGAGTTTGAATATCATGATAAATTGAATTTTGGTAGATATATACTGGTACTGAAAATATCTCCATACTTTGTATTATTTGACTATTAGCTAAATGCTTCTTCATAATCTTTTTATCATTCATATTCTTTGCTAATTTGAGTGTATCCATCCCCAGGGAATCAGCAAATTCCATCAGAGAATGAACACTTTCCGTACATCCGGAAGCTAGTACCCTGTCATGCATCTCCCAGAAATGATCCTGCATCAAGGCAGCATCGCATAAGAGTGCATAATTTGTCACATAATTTGTGTAATAAATATATTTGATATTCTTATTGAACCTTTGGCCCATTTCTCTGATTACTTTATCGTTAATAAAACAAACTGAACAATCATAATTAAACAAAACGAAAATGAATTCAGATGAATTAGGATTGATCCAATCATATGAATACAAGTTTTCGAATTCCTGATATTGAAACGATGGTGGTGGTAATAATATTTCCACGTTATGATTATTCCTCAGGAGATTTAAAATGGAATCTGATCTTATCTTGTCTTCCGGATTAAAACCTTTTAGCTTGATGAATGTATCGACGGGAATATTCAGTCTGTGTGCTTCTTCCTTTATTATTTCTGAATCGAGTAGATTTTTTATAGCTTTTAGCCGGAGGTAATAAATATCTGCCGAAATAATTGAATCAATCTGGGATTGCATTATTATTTTCCTGTCGAATCGTGCAACTGCCCGATCCTTTGATTTCTGGTTTGAGCAGGACATCAGGGATAATATTATCAAAAGGCAGGATAAGAATTTCATTGGAATATTCTGAAAGTATTTTTAAAACAATGACATCCAGTGTGTCATTGGATGTCATTGTATTTGATTACAATTGAACATGATGTCAAGTTACTAATACCCGGGTATCAGATCAGGTCTCATATACCATCTGTTATTATATATAAATGCATCACTCACATCATACGGATTTATGAGTAAATATTGACAATTAGCTCCATCAAAACTACTTCCTTCAAGCGGGCATTGATTACCATCAACCGGTGTATACATAAAATATGAGTTATTATCCTGGTAAGTATAGATAAAGGCGGTTGTACCGGACGGTGGTTCACCTACATAACAGTTACAACCATCATAGCCTCCCAATGAACAGGAATGGCCACGCATGTCATCCGATTGATAAGCTATTCGGTAATTTGTTGTGGTCTGATATAAATCCGGATATAATATTAATTGTAGCTTATAAGAAGTTAAAGCTAATGAGCCCCAGTACGAACTTGATGGCCATATCCACCAAGCATTTACTCCACCTACCTCCCAATCTTTCCAAAAACTATACCAGTGAAGCTTATATCTAAATCTAATAAAATATTCACTTCCCCAGCCCAAATGTACTGTTCCCACAAAGTCGTTTGAAGTAACAAAACCGATTGGGTAACCACATACAAAGGATTTTTTATTACTTTTTAATTTTACATCAATAAAGTAATGTTTTATTTCCTCTTTTAAATTTTCGTAGACAACCTCGATATAAATTTTCGGTTCTTGTTCCAAATTTAAGTTAGCTAGACTTTTTTTGTCGTTATTAGATGTTAATTTTTCAGACTTAAACACGTTTTCTGACCTCTCGTCTGTTACGATAATTAAGTTTAATTCGTAAGAATCCGTGAATTTTTCCAGCCTGTTTTGATTGTCTGCATAAATTGCAAGAAATACTGAGTTCTGTCCGGATCCATCTGTTAAAACAAGTTCATATTTAATTTCATTTTTAAAGTACGAATATGGAACATGTGATATCTCATTACCCGGAAGAATTTCCATCTCCTTGGTACAACTTTGAAATATTAGCGCCATCAAAGATGGAATCAATACATAGATAACATAATTTCTTTTCATAAATTTGTGGATTCAAATAAAACTTCGGTTTTCCTCATCCCTAATCTGGTTGAATGCTGTTAGGGATGAGTTTTTTTAAATATTTGCTTTCGTGGAAAGATTTTAAACTCCCCATTTCAAATCATGACCTGGTTATGGTTTGAAATCATGCAAATAATCTTTTGTTGGCGTTAGTATTAGTTTAAAATGTTTTAGTGATTTATATACAAGCAGGAAATTAACCAAATTATCAGCTTAATACCTTTTACCAGAAACTCGTATTATATAGAATATCTTAATTGATTACCAATAGCTATAATTTCAGCGGCATTCTTAACATGAAACTTTTCCAAAATGTTTTTCAAGTGAGATTTAACTGTACATTCTGAAATACATAGGATAACGGCAATTTCCTCAAGTGTTTTTCCCTTTGATAAGCCTTGAATAATTTCAATTTCTCTATCCGATAGGTCAGGTTGAGGTTCCATAACTGAGGAATCTTTTATGAGAAAAAATAGTCACATAGAAATATCAGAAACATGGTTGTATATATATATCAATTTGATACACGATTTGTGACTATTATTTTTAAATAAATTATCAACTATTCCTTAATTTGAAATGAGTCTAAATATGGTTTTTACATTTAATCAATTGATTATCTGTAGCATAACACATGAATTAGGGATTGAAACATCGTGTAAATATTCAATATAATTGTCTCAGGAAAACTTTGATGAAAAGTACTATTTTGCTAAATTTGATATAAGGACTAACTAGAATAGACTAAGTCTTATTCTTGAATCATAAATGAATCTACGGGAAATTTCCGGAAGATATGGTAATTCGGATCTTGCGGAGGATAAAGTGATTTCTCAACTGTATTCCGATCTATATCCACCATTAAAAACTATGTTCTTAAAAACAATGGGTCAGATGAAGATGCAAAGGATCTGGTTCAGGATGGAATGCTGGTTGTACTTAATATTATAAGGAAGAATGAAAGTCTAAATGACAATAACTTAGGTCTGTTCTTGTTTCAGGTTTGCAAATTTAAATGGCTAAACGAGCTGAAAAAGAAGAAAACCAGGATTGAAAATTTTAATCTTAGTGTAAATGACCTTGAGTTAGTTAATGATAAAACTACTTCAGAAGAGACAATTGAAAACCAAAAGCTTAGATTATTCGACAGGCATTTTAGCAAATTAAGACCATCACGAAGGCTTATTTTAGCGCTTTACTTTATTGGTATTCCAATTCCCGGAATAATGAGCATAACAGGTATTAACTCAGAAGAATATGCACGCAGGAAAATTTATTTGAGTAAGAAGGACTTGATTAGTAGAATCTCAAATGATCCGGAATTTATTAAAATCCAGAAACATATAAGAATACCTGGATTTTAATTAAGAACTCCCGAAATTCAATAATATTAAACCAGCTACGCGAATAAAACAAATGTATTGCAAACTGAGCGAAGGGTAGCGGAGCGAATTTGCAAATACTTTTGTTTTTCCTTTGATAGGAAATAGAATCTTTATTGCGCGGTGGCCATATATAACCTTTATGCGGTGGGAGTGGGGTATTAGAACATTAATGGCCAGTAGAATGTATTTATAGGTAGAAATAAGCTCCTAAATGAACCAATCGAGCGGATATTCAACATAGTGACTAATTATAGGACAAAGCCCAGTCAGGAGTTTCTTACTAGCATGAATCTATTTACACATAATATAAATTATAGTTGACAACGCGGAGCGAACTCTGAATTTTGGCCAGAGACACTTTTGAAACCAGGAACCTAACCAGGAACGAAGAACGCG
>CAYZEZ010000003.1:18523-42131 GCA_964477295.1 uncultured Bacteroides sp.
TTGTCCTATAATGGATTGCATTATGTTAAGATAGCTTTGGTAAGGTTAGATATCAGCACTAGCCAATTGATACCCCCAGTTAATACATCTTTATGAAACACTCTTTTTGCGAAGCGACCGGAGAGAAGCGGAGTAGGAGCGAAGCGAAATGGGTGTTTCATTTGATACTATTAAAAGATGTATATTTTGCCATCTGCATTTCTATTTTCATTTCGAATGTGATAAATATAGATTCCGGATTCTAATTTTCCATTTTTAATTCTAACAAAGTCCTTATTATTAAGATCTTCATTTATAATAACTTTTCCAGTAATATCAAACAATTGAAAAATGATGTTGGAAGGACCCAGTTCCTTAAAGTTTATTATTACTTCATTTGGCTGATAAAAAATCTGGATTTTTGTGTTTACTATATGGTTTTTGTTTGCCATATAATATTTTCCTATTGGAAAGCAAGAAGGATAAAATTCCTTGTAATATTTCAGAGAATCATTCTCATAAAAGCAGACTAGATTATTTACTTCTCCAACCATTCCTAATTCAGATGGTTGAAAAATAATTCCATGAAGGCTTCCAATACCTTCTATCCATACTTCACTATTATAAATATGATCCAAAGAAAGAAATATGTGTTTTCGGATTTCATTAAAGATTCCAAAAGGTTTACTCCTGATTGAATCAACAAAAAGATACTCATCATATTCTTTGTTAATTTCAATACTATCTCCTTCTTCTACACCAAGATCAAATAATAAAATTTCAATAGAAGATTCGCTTGGTAAATAAAATAAACTGCCAGTATCTGTTTCTCTAACAAAGCCTTCCAATATCCACTGTAAATGTAAAGAGTCATCGGATCTATATACTTTACTATATGTGTGATCAGAGATTAATGAATCACCATTCATTTTGATGTAGAAGGACTCAAACGATGAACCATATTCAGTTCCATGAACCACGTTACTCCACAACTTAGTTTCACTTATGAATGATTGAGAATATACTAACTCAGCAATCAATAAATATCCTACAAGTACTACAACATTTCTCATGGATAAAAATATTAAGGACATATAACTGTGGATCCAGAATTAAGTATCACAGATCCTCCCAGATCAACTCTAAATCCAGCTTCAAGAATAATATCATCACCGCAGATAAACTCGACATCAGCAGTCTGTTCAATAATGCAAGAAGCATAAATATCTTGCTGAGCTTTGTATACATTGCCATATGGTTCTTCTGTTTTTTTTATCCTACCAATAATATGCTGAGTCAGAGGGCATGAAGAGGCGGAAGAGTTCATTGTTAAAGTATATTGCCATTCAAGATCATCTAATCCTTGTGTAAAATCAGTATAATCTGTAATTAATGAACCATTTCCGGGATCATGTAAATATAAGGTGTCATCAATATATCCATACAGCACCAAAACATGAAGCCCACCTGTTGATATTTTCTTTCTTTGAACTGCAAAGGGTCTATTATTGGATAATTCTGTCTGAATTTCACTTGTAGAAAGATACCTAGTATATACTGTGGAATTCAAAGACCAATTGTTCAATATATCATATACTGAATTAGTATAAGTTTTATCTAATTGAGGTCCACCATGACAACAACTATCATATGGATTTACACAACAATCTTCGGTTCCATAAGCTGTAGGATTATTTTGTCTGGTATATTCCAAAATGTCACACAGATATATATCATTTCCATAATAAACTAATATCATATGACTACTTTTAGCCCAACACCATACACCACAGCCCGATAGATCACTTCTATATGGTACATCTAATATTTGTGATCTTACTGTTGTTGATACTACAGAAAGTATAACTGATAAAAAAATTAATTTCTTCATAATTGTAATATAAATCGAGAATTCTATTCATTATTTCTAATTACATTAAGGAATTCTGCCTTTTGAAGCATCTCCTTTGAATCATTTAAACAGTCTTTGCAATTAGGAAGAGGTCGGATTGGATAATAGTTGGAATTATCAGTAATCAAACACATAATATTTGATACAGGATCAAATAATAGTTCTTTGTTTTCTTGCTGCTTTAGGTGAAATTGAATTTCAAAATTATCCAATTCTTTAGCAACTTCCATATATCCAATACCTATTACCTTAAAGGAGTTCTGTATTTGGCGAACATGTAAAAAGCATCTGTATTCATTATTGATTACCAAAGGGATATACCACAAAGTGGATCTTGAAATCGCTTTGTCATCAATTTTTATTGAATCATAATTAATAATGATAATATTAAGAGGTTGACCAAACTCAACATCTTGAAATTCTTCACGTGTTGAGAATCCGTAATATTGTTCATGACCTTTTGGTATTTTTTCTAAATAATTGATCAGTCCAATTTGAACAACTTCGTCAGCCAGTATTCTCTGTTGGTCTGTAATTTGTGATTTTATTAATGACGATGAAGTCATTAGTAAAATGACCAGAAAATATATATATATTAATTTCATTTTTGCAGGAATTTAATCAGTTAGAATCATTCGTTTTTTGCCAATACCTTCGAATTAATAAATCATAAACTTACCAGACTTGAAAAATTTTCCTCCTTGTATCAGAAATATATACATCCCATTGGATAGTTGGGAGGAATTCATACTAAAAATATCCCTTTCAGAGATTTCCTTGGTAAATAATTGCCTTCCATTCATGTCATAAATCTTAATAAGGAAATCAACAATTTGAGTACCATTTTGTGAAATAATAAGTTCACCTGCACTATTTATCACATTAAATTGATCAGAAGTTTCATTAACTTCATTAATCATATAATACCCAGTTAAAAAACAGGTATTCATAGACTTGTATTTAAGGGAATCGTTCTCCGAAAAGCATAGTAATCCTCGACCTTCACCAGTAAGAAAATAACTTGGTAAGTCCATTAAAACACCACCAATTTTACTTCCAACTCCTTCAACCCAAACATCACAATTTATTTTACGATTTCTGGATAAATAAATATGTTTCCGATGTTCATTATAAATACCAAAAGGCTTTATTTTGATAGAATCTACATACAGATAAAAGTTGTATTCGTCTATAACCAAGGCCAATATACTGTCCTTTTCCCTAACTCCAAAATTATAAAGCAGCGACTCTGCTAATTCATCTTTTCCACGATAGAATATTGTTCCTGTATCAGTTTCTCTGATATAACCATCTACAAACCAATTCGATTGTAAGGAATCATTGTCTCTGTAGACTTTCCCGTAGGTGCTTCCTAATGATACAGAATCAATTGTCATCATTATGTAAAAAGACTCATAAGGTGATCCATATTCTGTACCATGAACATAATTACTCCACAACTTTGTTTCACTGATAAATGATTGGGAAAAAACTAATTCAGAAAATAATATACAACCAATTATTGTTACAATACGTTTCATAGTTGAATATTTAAGGACATATAAACGTTGATCCTGGTTTGAGTATTACAGAGCCTCCTAGGTCAACTCTAAATCCAGCTTCGAGAACAATATCATCACCACAAATAAATTCTACATTGGCTGTATGTTCAATAATGCAAGAGGCATAAATATCTTGCTGTGCTTTATATACATTACCAACTGGATTTGATATCTTTATTCTTCCAATTATGTGCTGGATTAGTGGACAAGTTGAGGCAGAAATAGTTAGACGAGTTGTCGCTTGCCAAGTCTTTCCATTTACACCATTAATAACTAGATCGTTGTAGCTATGAATTTTAGAACCATTACCAGGATCATGATAATAAATATTAGTACCGTTTTTACCATAACCAATTAGAGAATGACCAGGGGAATAAACATGCATTATAAAGGGTCTGCTAATAGTTAAATCATTATATATCTCCGTTAGAGTTAGTTCTCCAGATGTATCTGAAATGCTAATAGACCAATTTTGAAGTGCTCCAGATGGCCAGCCATCACCACAACAGCTATCAGGATAGTTACAACAGTTATCATTACCATATTTGGTAGGGTTTTGACTTCTTGCAAATTCTAACACATCACACAAGTAAATATCATTTCCATAATAAACAATTGCCATATGAGCACTCTTTGCCCAACACCAAACACCACAGCCACTTAAATCACTTCTATAAGGGACATCAAGAATTTGAGCATTTATTACAAGAATATTCAATAAAATAAACGAAAATGCAAATAAGGATTTCATAATAATATTGTTTGATAGTTTATTGTAATTGATTTTCTCTTTTCCTTTTTGATGTTTCAAATAATTCAACCGGAGAGTACCTATCAGGATTATCAAAGTTTAGATCAATATTACAATCCAAAGGTCTAAATGGAATGAATTCCCTGGTATTATTATCAATGGTAACCAAACAATATCCTGATGTTCCATAATCAATAAACAATCCTCGCTGTAAACAAGATCTAAAATTGGTTTGTCTTTCAAATGAATCCAGATCAAAGGCCAATTCATTTAGTCCAATACCCACGGCAATATATTCTCCTTCTGAATAGATCATTTCTAAGAAACATCTATATTCATCATTTATCATAATAGGAACATTCCATCTTTCTAAGGAATGATAAAGTTCTTCCGGATCCTCAGCACAAAATGCACTCTCATTAAATATTATAATTTGTAATGGAAGCCCAAGTTCAATTTCCTTGAATTCTTCTCTATTATTAAATCCAAAAAGGTACTCCCTATTTTCTGGAATTAGATTAAGATATTTATTTAGTCCTATTTTAACACTAGTGTAGAATTTTATCGAATCAATCTGAATAAAATCTTGAGAGACAATATTCTCTTCAAGATATGGACAGAATAGTAATGCCACTGCTAAAATGATAATATGAATTTTCCTAATTCTTGCATCCATAATGAATTCTTTTTAAGATAGATAAAAGTTTAATATTGTTAGTCAGTTAGAATCATTCGTTTTGAATCTATTTCAATGCCATCAACAATTAGATTGTAAATAAAGATTCCTGGACTAAAGTTGGATGCAGGAACTATAACCTCTCCAAAGCCAATTGCTGATATTTTAAAGCTTTTAACTTGAGCTCCCTGTAAATTATAAATATTTAAAGTCGCATAAGATTCAATATTTGGTATTGAATATTTTATTACTGTTTGCTCATTAAAAGGATTTGGATGGTTCTGAAAAAGACTGGGTATTTCATCAATATCCGGATTCAATGAGGTAATTATTTGAGCTGATTTTAATTCCCCATTTGTAAGACTTTCTATTTTGTCATTCAAGCTGGTTATTTGACTTTGTTGCTCCTTAACAGCTTCAATTAAGATTGGAATCAGGTCCAGATACGAGATCGATTTCAGGCTGTCATGCCTCAATGATACTATTTCCGGGATAACTTCTTCAACCTCCTGAGCTATTAAACCATATTTAATCTTATCATCATTTGCCACTGTACTCTCGATTTTTTCACCAAACACACCTTCAACAAAGTTATATTTAACTGGTCTTAATTGGGAAATTATGTCCAAAGAAGATTCAAGATCTTGAATGTTTTCTTTTATTGATACATCTGAAATTGTATGTAATCCACAATGCCAAACATCTCCATCCCCGTCAACCCAGAAGTTATCAGATGAACCCAATTTTACATTATAACATTGGGTCTCATAATTGTTTGGGTGAGTAATGAAAGTTTGATGATTATAAGCAGTTCCCTGCGGATAGAAGTCGATGTGTCCATTATTTGTCCACATAACCAAAATATTTTTATCGTCGCTTGTAGATGTCGTCGCCGGATCATGTATACCTATATTTAGAGCATCGTATACAGCATCATACTTAAAATATGTACCTTCGAAGCTATTGGTACCTTCACATAAACGCAGATAATGATTAGTACCTGTGGTAGTCATAAGAGCAATAGGATTTGAACCTTGAATATGGAAATTATAGGATGGATTAGTTCCAATACCAACTTTTTTCATAAATCCAATATTACCATCCTGATGAATGTCATAAACCTGAACATCTGATCCAGACTGACCATCTGTCCATAACTCAAGATCATTGTTATTACCGGTCCCAGTACCCTTATACCTCCAATAAAATCCATAACTTGAACCATTTCTTAGGGCAAGATCAACATCATAGTTTAAGCAATTCATTTGAATACCTTTCATGCTGCCATCCATTTTTAATTCCAACCTAGCGGTTGGATTTTGTTCTCCAATACCAAAATTACCACTTGATGTATACTTAACTTGAGAGAATAATGAGGTAGACCAAATTGCATTGAATGCAAAAAATAAAATAAAAACTATCAATAACTTTTTCATAGGTTGAATGATTTAATGATCAAATGATAAACATATGTATCTGTTTATAATATAATTAGTCTTGATTATTTATCTTCCATATTTTCATTTATCAGTTTTAAAATTTCTTTCTAGTTGATAATAAAAATCTGCAATCTCTGAAGAATTTTTAAGGTTTGGTTTTTCGCGTATATTTTTCAGGTGAGATTCGATTGAGAATAATGAAACATTTAGAATAGAAGCAATTTCTTTAGCAGTCTTCCCTTTTATTATATATTGAATTATTTCAAGTTGTCTATCCGATAGCCCAGATTGAGGTTCCATTATTGAGGTATCTTTAATGAGAAAAAAAAGTCCCTAGGAGATATCAGAAAAATGGTCGTCTATTTATATATCAATTTGATGCACGATTTTTGACTATTATTTTTAGAGAATTTATCAACTATTCCTTAATTTAAAACGAATCTAAATAGGGTATTCGCATCTAATCGATTGATTATCCTAGAGATAGTACTGCAATTAGGTAGTGGAAGAGCATGTAGGTATTCAGTATTATTGTCTAAGGAAAACTTTAACGAGAAGTCGTATTTTACTAAATTTGATATAAGAACTAACTAGAAAAGACATAGTCATATTCTTGAATCATTAATGAATCTACGGGAAATTTCCGGAAGGTATGGTAATTCAGATCTTGCGGAGGATAAAGTAATTTCTCAATTGTATTCCGATCTATATCCACCAATAAAAAACTATGTTCTTAAAAACAATGGAACCGATGAAGATGCAAAGGATCTGTTTCAGGATGGAATTCTGGTTGTACTAAATATTATAAGGAAAAATGAAAGTCTGATTGACAAAAACTTAGGCCTGTTCTTGTTTAAGGTATGCAAATTTAAATGGTTAAACGAACTGAAAAAGAAAAAAACCAGGATAGGAAATTTTTATCTTAGTGTAAATGACCTTGAGTTAGTAAGTGATAAAATTACTTCAGAAGAGTCAATAGAAAACCAAAAGCTTAGATTATTCGACAGGCATTTTTGTAAATTAAGTCCATCACGAAGGCTTATTTTAGCGCTTTATTTTATTGGTATACCAATTCCCGGAATAATGAGCATAACAGGTATTAACTCAGAAGAATATGCATACAGAAAAATCTATTTGAGTAAAAAGAGCTTATTCCAGAGAATTTCAAATGATCCGGAATTCATTAAAATACAGAAACATATAAGAATACCTGGATTTTAATCAAAAACTCCCGAAATTCAATAATAGTAAACCAGCTAGGCGAACAAAACAAATGTATTGCAAACTGAGCGAAGCGAATTTGCAGATACTTTTGTTTTAACTTGGATTGGAAGTAGAAACTCTATTGAGCGTGGGCCATATATAACCTTTACGCGGTGGGAGTAGGGTTAAAGAAGATAAATGGCCTTTACAATGGATTTAAAGCTGAAATAAGCCTTTATAGGAGCCGATCGAGCGGATATTTAACATAGTGACTAATTATAGGACAAAGCCTCGGTAGGTGTTTCTTCCTAGCATGATTCTATTTACGCATAATATAAATTATAGTTGACAACGCGGAGCGAACTCTGAATTTGGGCCAGAGACATTTTAGAATCCAGGAACCTGACCAAGGAACGAAGAACGCGGAACCAGGAACTAGCGGAAATTTTCGCTGGAATGCGTCAACTAACTTTGAAGAAATGCTAGATAGATATCGGGCCAAAGATCGAATCAACGTAAGCCTTCGGCGTAGTACATCTTGTGATGAAAATAAGGGCTGACTATCTTTCGCTCTTAAAAAATCATGCTAAGTGAATCAAAATTCCTTGAGCTATATCGCAGGCAACGAGAATCGGGATTAACTGTAAAAGACTTCTGTTCTAATGAAGGGATCGCTGATTCCACCTTCTACTATTGGCAAAAGAAAGTACGCAAGAAAAATGTCAGGCAAGATTTCATTCCCCTGGTTGTAAAACCAACTGGATCCTTTTCAACTCAGAGCTATGGCAAAAGTCACCCACCGCTTCAGGAATCCGGGGAGATGGATGATGATGTTATACTGGAAGTGGTTTATCCCAACGGAACGAAACTGCGGATAAAGAAAGATATAGACCTTAACCATCTTCGGGCTCTTGTTTGCCTTTACGAATAATCCCGATGTTCCACCTTCACAAATCACTGCAATATTACCTTTACCCCTTGCCGGTTGATATGCGTAAGAGTTTTTACACCCTTAGCGGTATTGTTATTGGGACCATGAACCAGGATGTACGCAGTGGAGGCGTATTCATATTTATCAACCGAAGACAAAACATCATGAAAATCCTGCACATGGAATATGCCGGTCTGGTTATCTATTACAAAAAGCTGGAATCAGGCCGTTTTAAACTCCCTGCTTTTGATGAGAATACCTCCTCGCTGAACATCCATTGGAACGATCTGATGATGATGGTTCAAAGTGTGAAAATCCGGACGGAAAAACTTAAGAAAAGATACTAACATTTACACTGTGAATGTTAATAACCCACGCGGTTTTTTCATGGTCTCCCCGCTGTGTTTTACTATATTGAATCCTAGTAAACACAAGCATTTGCGGTGGATAATACAACAGATAAAGACACTTTGATTGAAGCCCTGTTGCAGGAGCGGGATGATCTTTATCTTGAGCTTTCCAAGTTGCGGGAAATTGACAAAGGGGCCTTGGAGAAAGCTGAGAAAAAAAACGAACGCTATGAGGCCAAACTCAAAGAAAAGGATGATAAGATACGGCAACTGACCGATCAGTTGGCCTGGTACCGCCGAAAGTTCTGGAAATCCAGCAGTGAGAAGTATATTCCTTCGGATCCTGATCAGCGCAAGATTGATTTTGAAGGACTGGATGTACTGCCGGAAGAGGAAGAAGCCATAAAGGAAGCTGCAAAGGAAATTATCTCCTACGAACGCACGAAACCGGAAAAACCTAAGAAACAACCTGTTCGCCTGCCCTTACCGGATCACCTGCGCCGGGAAGAAGAAATAATCGAACCTGAAGGCATCGATGAAAACTGGGTGCAGATCGGGGAAGAGGTTACCGAAATACTGGAGCATAAACCGGGGGAGCTTTACGTTCGCCGAATAGTTCGTCCAAAATATGCCTTAAAAAAAGGTTTACAACAACAGCATGAGAATAGTGAAGAGCCCGGGGATAACATAAAGATAGGTTTACTACCCCTTTTACCACTTCCTCGCAGCAATGCCGGGCCAAGTTTGCTTGCAGATATTCAGGTAAACAAGTATATGTACCATATGCCTTTCCATCGGCAACTGGCTATTTTGAAACAAAACGGGATATCACTTCCTGCCTCTACGGTCAATGGCTGGTTTAAGGGGAGTTGTGATTTACTACGTGCTTTGTATAACAAACTAAGAGAAATCGTATTAGCCACAGACTATATCCAGGTTGATGAAAGTACGATTCCTGTGATTGATAATAAAAAACACCGGGCAGCTAAAGCCTATTTATGGGTAGTGCGTTCTGTTATGGAAGACCTGATGTTTTTTCATTATGACCGGGGCTCACGGGCCCAGAAAGTGGTTATCGGATTATTAAGTGATTACCAGGGCGCTGTCCAGACAGATGGTTATGAAGCCTACTCGATCTATGAGCATAAAAAAGGCGTTTTGCTCCTTGGATGCTGGTCGCATGCTCGAAGGAAGTTCACTGAAGCGTTAAAGGAAGATAAATCCGGAGCGGAATACGCCTTAGACCAAATCGGCATGCTTTATCGTGTCGAGGCCATGGCCTCTGACCAGGGGATGGATTATGAGCAACGGGCTGAACTTCGTAAGAAACTGGCTTATCCCATTCTGTGTGCCTTTGAAAAGTGGATTGTGAAATACTATCCGAAGGTATTGCCAAAGGGAAAAATGGGCAAGGCTTTAAGTTATACCTACTCTCTTTTCCATCGTTTATCCCGGTATCATCTGGATGGCCGTTACCGGATAGACAACAATCTTATTGAGAATGACATACGCCCCCTGGCTGTAGGTAGAAAAAATTTTATGTTTTGTGGCAATCACGATGCAGCAGAAAACGCTGCGATTATGTACTCGCTGTTGGGATGCTGCAAAGCCTGCGATGTCAATCCCAGGGAGTGGCTTACCGATGTGCTGTCAAAGATCCCGGCATATAATAATGATTACTCTCTGGACCTGGCCGATCTTTTACCTCATAATTGGAAAACTTCTAAAAATCTACAAAAAACTACAACAGACTTGTAAAGATATCCGGAGCTTCTTGGATTTTTTTGCAGGAATTACAAGTCATTCAAAGTTCTCCTGAAATATTAAAATGTACAAGAAAAACCTGGTAAGGGGGTCAGCATAGTCCGAAATATAAAATCTACAGACCTATCTACCAATATCTGCCGGAATCTCCGGACCTGTAGTTGGCCGTATGCTTACGAATCAACTAAACTACGTAGGCGGACAATTTTCCTTTAACATAATTTCTGTACCGATATCGTACTGGAAGCCCGATATCTGAAATTATGTTAACCCCGAGTGCTCGGGGGTGGAAAATTGCCGCGTTTGTCCTATAATTAATATTATGTTAAGTAAGATATTTAAAAACCAAGGGGAATGAATAACTGTCACTCCCCTTTTACTAAACTTTGCTATTTCTTGTATCGCAGTACCACACCCTTCACACTAAACCCAATCACCCGACTCACGACTTACTTATTAATTTCGGCGAGCTTTGCCTTGGCCTCTTCGTATTTATCCAGCATCTGTAAGCGGTAATAAACGGTCTGCAGTGTTTCCAATACTGCTATCTTATTCTTATCATCAGGTGCAAGCGGTAGTGCTTTCTCCATCGGTTCAATACAATTGGCCAATTCCTTATCTGCGATAGCCTTGGCGGCATTATACTCCTTTAAATCCTCCTTGGAGTTGGCTACATCATATAATTCAACCGCATTGTTATAATGAAGAGCCCCGATATTGAAGTACGCATTAAAGTATTCAGGATCAATATCCAGGGCCTGCTGATAGGCAAGCAGGGCTTTTTCATCTTCTCCAACCTTCTCAAACAAGGTACCCTTGGCAAAATAGATGGATGGATTACTCGTTTCTTTCTTCTCAGCCAATTCAAGGTATGCCAAACCTTTCTCAGCATCACCGGCTGTCAGGTAATAATTCACGATCTCAATAAGGATCAATGAGGTATCCGGATACCTTTCAAAACCCTCTTCCAGCGTAGCAATAGCAGCCGCTGAATCTTCAAGTGCAATATACTCATTCTTCAGTAAGTAATAGGCATCGCTCCCACCATAATTCAGATCTATAGCCTTTTTGAAGTACTTGGCAGCTTTCTTATGATCGCCAGCGTTTTTAGCTGCCAGAGCTGCATTATAAATAATTACAGTATCAGCCACGCCCTTATAAACCCTGGTGGAAGTAGCATCCATAATTAATTCAAAGTATTCAACTGATTTATTAAAATCCCCGGAAGTAAATGAAATGATGGCTTTGCTTTCACACTGCCTTTTAAACCGATCTAAATTTTCTAGCAACTTATCATCAAGCTTTCCTTCCGGATCTAATTCAATTGCTTTTTTATAAGCAGAAAGCACCTCGGGCAGAGGATCTTCGTGTATGACCTGGGTTTCTTTCCAGCTAACCAGATTACCGTTTTCCAATGTGAGGATGATTCGCTCATATACATACTCTTCAGTAACTACCCCTCCTTCTTCCTTGGTGCGGATCTCTTTGGGCTCATTGTAATACAGCTTTATCTCCATAGCTGGCATACCGTACCTGAGGAATTCAGTGTTAACATCATTGATATCCTGGAACAACTCACCACGGGAAAACCAGGTTTTTGATTTTGTATTCTTCTTTGAATCCTGGATGTCCTCGTTACTCTTAGCCAGCTTCTTTTCCAGCTGATTATAATTCAGCATGGGCACAGCCGGATCCTGCGCTCTGGCCATTATAACACTCGATATTAATATCAGGGAAAAAAGTAATCGTTTCATTTGTAATTCGGTTTAATTATTATTATGCGATAAAAGTAATTTTTTTATACAGAAGTTCAAATTCCTTGCCAAAAATTTAGATCGTGAAGCGTGAAGCGTGTGGCGGAAGATTGTGCTATTCAATCACTCTTCTTCATAATTACCCTGTACTTTGGTCACTGCAGCAATAGAATCACTCTCCCTTAGATTTATCAGTTTCACTCCCTGAGTGGCCCTGCCCATCACACGCATATCGCTCACAGGCATTCGAATTGTAATACCCGACTTATTAATAATCATCAGGTCATCTTCCTCTTCCACAGCTTTAATGGCAATTAACTTCCCGGTCTTCTCAGTGATATTGATCGTCTTCACTCCTTTCCCGCCCCGGTTAGTAATCCTGTAATCCTCTATGCTTGAGCGCTTTCCAAATCCTTTCTCAGAAACAACAAGGATATCCTGACTCCCATTTTCCACACATACCATTCCAACTACCTCATCATCAGGGTCTCCCGACAAAGTTATCCCCCTTACTCCAGCCGCAGTGCGTCCCATAGGTCGTACTTTGCTTTCATTGAAACGAATCGCCTTACCGGAACGTCCGGCAAGCAGTATCTCATTTTTCCCATTGGTCATCCTGGCCTCAATCAGGTTATCTCCTTCCCTAATATTTACAGCCACTATTCCATTCTGCCTTGGCCTGGAAAACGCTTCCAGAAAGGTCTTCTTAATAACTCCCCTGGAAGTACTGAGGACAATAAAATTATTATTGATATAATCAGGTTCTACCAGGTTGTTCACATTGATATATGCCCGTACCGTATCATCGGGATCAATCTGGAGCATGTTCTGAATGGCTCTGCCCTTCGATACCCTCGTCCCTTCAGGTATCTCATACACTTTCAGCCAGTAACATTTACCCTTTTCGGTGAAAAACAGCATTGTATTGTGCATGGTTGCGCTAAACAAATGCTCCAGAAAGTCTTCATCACGCGTGGTCGAGCCTTTTGCCCCCACACCTCCCCTGCCCTGGGTCCTGAAATCAGTTAACGGGGTTCTCTTAATATATCCAAGATGAGATATGGTGATCACCATATCCTCATCTGCATAAAAATCTTCAGGATTAAACTCCTCTGCATTCGGGACAATCTCTGTCCGCCGCTCATCACCATATTTATCCTTGATCTCAAGCAATTCATCCTTTATTATCTGCATCCTGAGTCCTTCATCTGATAGTATCTTATTGTAATACTCAATCATGCCCAGTAATTCCTGGTATTCCTCCTTTATCTTATCCCTTTCCAGCCCCGTCAGGCGCTGCAAACGCATATCCAGGATGGCTCTGGCCTGGATCTCTGAAAGGCTGAAATTCTTTATAAGGCCATTTTTGGCATCCTCAGGAGTACGGGAACCACGGATCAGCTTAATGACTTCATCCAGGTTATCAAGGGCAATCAACAACCCTTCCAGGATATGTGCCCTCTTCTCTGCCTGCTCCAGTTCATATTGTGTCCTTCGCACAACCACTTCATGCCGGTGCTTAACGAAATATGTGATAATCTGTTTCAGGTTCAGGGCACGCGGCCTGCCATTCACCAGGGCAATGTTGTTAACATTAAAGCTTGCCTGTAGTTGAGTATACTTAAGTAGCTTATTCAGAACGATATTTGAGTTTGAATCTTTTTTACATATAATGACTATCCGCATTCCATTCCGGTCCGATTCATCATTGATAAAGGAGATACCCTCTATCTTCTTTTCATTGATCAGATCGGCTGTCTTCCGGATCATCTCGGCCTTATTCACAAGGTATGGTATCTCTGTCACGATGATCTTTTCCCTGCCACTGGATGTAACCTCCACCTCCGTTTTAGCGCGCATCATGATCCGCCCCCTGCCCGTATGATAAGCGTCCCTGACACCCTGGTAGCCATAAATTATACCACCGGTAGGAAAATCAGGTGCTTTGATGATATCAATCAGCTCATCCATCCCGATATTGGGATTGTCAACGTATGCCACAATAGCATCAATTGAATCTTTCAGGTTATGAGGGGGCATATTGGTAGCCATGCCTACTGCGATCCCGGATGTTCCATTGACTAATAACAGTGGAACCCTCGTTGGCAGTACGGTTGGCTCATTCAGCGTATCGTCGAAATTGAGCTGAAAATCCACAGTATTTTTATCCAGATCAGAAAGGACTTCCTCGGCAATTTTCTTCAGCCTGGCTTCAGTATACCTCATGGCAGCAGGACTATCCCCGTCAATCGAGCCAAAGTTACCCTGGCCGTCAACCAGCGGGTATCTCAACGACCATTCCTGCGCCATCCTGACCATTGCCTCATAAACCGAGGAATCACCGTGCGGGTGATATTTACCCAGCACCTCTCCCACTATCCTTGCAGATTTCTTATAGGTTCTGTTCGACTGCAGGCCCAGGTCAGACATACCATATAAAACCCTTCTGTGTACCGGCTTCAATCCGTCGCGGACGTCCGGCAATGCCCTGGAAACGATAACAGACATTGAATAATCAATGTATGCCGATTTCATTTCCTCTTCGATGTTGATTTTTACTATCTTTTCTCCGTCTGCCATTAACTTATAATTAACAAAATTGATTAATCTGTAACCCAACAGGAACCTTTATCCCGGTCCGGGATAACTAAGAAGTGAATAAGAAGAATATAATATATTGAATATCAATAATTTACAAAATAAAATGTAATCCACTCACCTCTAAATAATTCTTGTCTGCTGCATTCTCTGTTCCAAACAACGAAAGTACTGAATTATTGCCTATTAAGTGGTCTTTTCAGATCGTTTTTATCAACACGATTGTGTTTATAATTGGTTCTATTTTTATTGCTATATTTGTGGCTGTATGTATTAAATTTAACCTTGCTTATATCAGTGATTTACAGATAATATGGACGCAAGATTTTCGCAGCGGATAAAAGATGTTTTGTCATACAGTAAGGAAGAAGCCATCCGGCTTGGAAATGCACATATCGGAACCGAACATTTGTTCCTGGGTATTTTAAGAGACGGAGAAGGCCTGGCCATTGATGTACTGATCCTTCTTGGAGCGGAACTGTATGATCTGAGACGATCGATTGAAGAATTGATTCGTCCCGAAAAGGCTATAAAACTTGATGATGTAGATAATATCCCACTCCTTAAAAGTGCCGAAAAGGTACTTAAACTTGTATACCTTGAAGCCAAGTCATTACGTGATGACACTATTGATACAGGTCATTTACTACTTGCCATCCTAAAGGATGAGAATAGTATTACAACCCAGGTATTGAAAGAGCATGACATTGATTACGAGGCTGTTAAGAGTGAGGTAGAAAACAATAAAACCAAACCGACAAGCGAATTCCCGGGTGATGAAGACGATGAGGATGATTCCAAATCTCAATTTGAAGGCGGCAAGGGTGGTTCTGGAAGTGCTTCCTCCGGGAAATCAAGCTCTGAGACACCTGTTCTGGATAACTTCGGTATCGACCTTACAAAGGCCTCAGAAGAGGGCCGCCTCGACCCTATCGTTGGTCGTGAGAGAGAAATAGAACGACTGGCACAGATATTAAGCCGGCGCAAGAAAAACAATCCCATACTCATCGGTGAACCAGGTGTAGGTAAATCCGCCATTGCAGAAGGACTTGCCAACCGGATCAATCAACGGAAAGTATCGCGTGTGTTGTTCGGGAAAAGAGTCGTAACACTCGACCTGGCAAGTATTGTGGCCGGAACAAAATACAGGGGACAGTTCGAGGAGCGGATGAAAGCCATCCTCAATGAACTGAGCAAAACCAATGACATTATCCTGTTTATCGATGAGATCCATACCATTGTAGGTGCCGGAGGAGCTACAGGCTCACTCGACGCAGCCAATATGCTTAAACCTGCCCTGGCACGCGGCGAAATTCAATGTATCGGGGCAACTACCCTCGATGAATACAGGCAGCATATTGAAAAGGATGGCGCCCTGGAAAGAAGATTCCAGAAAATAATGGTCGAGCCGACTACAGAAGATGAAACCCAGGACATCCTGAACAACATCAAGGAGCGGTATGAAGAACACCATAATGTAAATTATACTCCGGAGGCCCTTATTGCCTGTGTAAAGCTCACACAAAGGTATATCAGCGACAGGCACCTGCCTGACAAGGCCATTGATGCCCTGGATGAATCCGGATCAAGGGTACATATTTCCAATATCGTGGTTCCGGAAAGGATACTTAAACTGGAAGCCGATATTGAAGATACCAAAAAAGAAAAAATCGCCGCCGTAAAAAACCAGAACTTTGAGCGTGCAGCCAGTTTTCGCGATAAAGAAAAAGAACTCCTGGAATTGCTGGATCAGGAAAAGGAAAAATGGGAAAAAGAACTGTCCAAAAGCAAGGAAACCGTAGACGAAGAACAGGTAGCAGAAGTAGTTGCCATGATGACCGGTGTTCCCGTCCAGAGGATAGCCCAGGCTGAAGGCACAAGGTTGCTTAAAATGCATAGTGAGATTAACCAAAAAGTGATCGGCCAGGATGAAGCCATCTCAAAAGTGGTAAAATCAATTCAGCGAAACCGTGCAGGCCTTAAAGATCCTAATAAACCAATCGGAACATTTATTTTCCTCGGTCCTACCGGTGTCGGTAAAACCCAGCTGGCAAAGATACTCGCTGAGTATTTGTTCGACTCCATGGACAATATGATCAGGGTCGATATGAGCGAGTACATGGAAAAATTCTCAGTCTCCCGTCTCGTTGGTGCCCCTCCGGGTTATGTCGGCTATGAAGAAGGCGGCCAGCTGACAGAAAAAGTACGCAGAAAGCCCTATGCTGTTGTATTGCTTGATGAAATTGAAAAAGCTCATCCCGATGTATTCCATATCCTGCTCCAGGTGCTCGACGAAGGAAAATTAACAGACAGCCTTGGTCGCCGTGTTGATTTCCGGAATACCATTATCATCATGACTTCAAATATCGGCACACGCCAGTTGAAGGATTTTGGTCAGGGAGTTGGTTTTGCAACCAAATCACGACAGGAAACAAGCAATGAATACGCCAAATCTGTCATCACGAAAGCCCTTAAAAGCGCCTTTGCTCCTGAATTCCTGAACCGGATTGATGATGTTGTTCTATTCAATGCCCTTACACGGGAAGATATCCACAAAATTATCGATATTGAGCTGAAAGGATTATACAACAGGATTGAAACACTCGGCTACCTGGTGAAAATTACAGATGCCGCAAAGGATTTTATTACGGAAAAAGGGTACGACGTCCAGTTCGGTGCCCGTCCTCTCAAACGTGCAATACAAAAATACCTTGAAGATCCTATGGCAGAAGTGATCATAGAAGCCAACATTAAGGAAGGCGATACAATATCGGTAGGATTCAATGAGGAAAAGCAGGAAATTACCCTGAAAATCCAGAAAAGCCGCAAACCTGCCACCAAATCAAGCAATAAGAAATAATCCGTTCTGCAAAACCACCGATCACCGTTCACTGTTCACCGGTCTCCCATAGAGATCGTGCGTCTCAGCCCCGGTGATTTCAATATAACGGAAGGATCCGGCATCTGAATTCTCATCAGACAGAACCAGGACTTCCTGGTCAATCCCTGGTGAATCAAATTCAGTCCTGCCGATCATAAACTCCCCTTCCTGCCTGTCAATCAATACCTTCAGGTGTTTTCCAATGAGTTTCTGATTACCTGCCAGTGAAATATCGTCCTGTATTTCCATTATCTCCTCGAGTCTTTTCAACTTAACCTCTTCAGGTATCCCATCCTTAAAATGGTCAGCCGCAAAAGTACCCTCCTCCTCAGAATAGGTAAACACACCTACCCGCTCAAACTTTTGTTGCCGGATAAATGATCTCAACTCCCCAAATGCCTGGTCCGACTCTCCGGGATGGCCTGTGAGCAAGGTGGTTCGAATGGCAATGCCGGGTACTTTATCCCTTATTGCATCGATTAAGCGAGCTGTTTCTTCACCCGAAATTCCCCGATGCATCTTTTTCAGCACTTCATCAGAAATATGCTGAAACGGAATATCAAGGTAATTGCATATCTTGTCGTATTCCCTGATCCTGTCAAGTACCTCCAAAGGAAAATTGGCCGGGAAGGCATAATGAAGGCGAATCCATTCAATACCTTTTATCGGGACGAGACGGTCAAGCAATTCTGAAAGAGCCTGTTTTTTATACAGATCCGTTCCGTACGCCGTCAGATCCTGTGCAATAAGTATCAGCTCCTTAACTCCCTGTGAGGCCATGAACTCAGCCTCAGCAATCAATGCCTCAAACGATCTGGATACCTGCCTTCCCCTGATTAACGGGATGGCACAAAAGGAACACTTTCGGTCGCATCCCTCGGAGATCTTCAGATAGCCGTAGTGAGAAGGAGTTGTTAATATCCTTTCACCCACCAGTTCCTGTTTGTATTTTCCTCCCAGTTTCTCAATGATCTGCCTGAGATCGTTGACCCCGAAATATTGATCCACTTCCGGGATCTCAACCTGCAGGTCATTTTTATATCTTTCTGATAAACAACCCATTACAAACAGCTCATCGATATCACCATTTTCTTTGGCACGCACCCACTCAAGGATGGTATCGATGGATTCCTGCTTAGCGTCACTGATGAAACCACACGTATTAATTATAACAGTACGTGCAGACGTGTCGTTCGAATCATGGATAACCTTGAAACCACCAGCTTTGACCTGGCGCATAAGCACTTCAGAATCTACCAGGTTTTTGGCACATCCCAGTGTAACAATATTAATCTTTTGCATTAATCTTCGTGGTTGGTGAAGAGGGAATCTACAAATTCAAATTTGTTAAAAACCTGCAGATCCTCCATCTTTTCTCCTATTCCTATGTATTTTACCGGGACCTTAAACTGGTCGGAAATACCTATAACAACACCACCTTTGGCAGTACCGTCGAGTTTGGTCAATGCCAGTGCGTTCACTTCGGTGGCTGCAGTAAATTGTTTTGCCTGCTCGAAGGCGTTTTGACCGGTGGAACCATCGAGGATAAGCAAAATTTCATGGGGCGCATCCGGAATCACTTTGGTCATCACTCGTTTGATCTTGGTAAGTTCATTCATCAGGTTGACCTTATTGTGAAGTCGTCCGGCTGTATCAATAATAACAACATCCGCATCCTGTGAGACAGCTGAGGATAACGTATCAAAAGCTACTGATGCCGGATCAGAACCCATACTTTGCTTAACGATTTCAACCCCTACCCTGTCGGCCCATATAGATAGCTGATCCACAGCTGCTGCCCTGAAAGTGTCGGAAGCACCCAGGATCACTTTTTTACCTGCAGCTTTAAAATGGTAAGCCAGCTTTCCGATAGTAGTGGTTTTTCCAACTCCATTCACCCCCACCACCATAATAACGTATGGTTTCTGTCTCAGGTCAGCATTAAAAGTAAATTCTTCCCCTTTATCATGTTCAGCCAGTAGTTCCGCAATCTCCTCCTTTAAAATAGTATTGAGCTCCTCTGTTCCCATGTACTTGTCCCTTGCAACCCGGCTTTCAATCCTTCCAATGATATTAATCGTTGTATCCACCCCCACATCTGCAGAGATCAGGATCTCCTCCAGGTTATCCAGCACCTCCTCGTCAATCCTGGCTTTACCTACCACAGCCCGGGAGATCTTTTTGAGTACACTCTCCTTGGTCTTTTCGAGACCCTTGTTCAGATTCTCTTTATCTCTTCTTGTAAATAATCCCATTACCTGTATTCATCAATAGATCACTAAAATTAAAAATAAACTCCCACACACCCATACGCACCCTCTATTGCCCGGCTCACTCGAGGCCACAGACACAACCTGCCTCTTGAATGAGAATCATTTGCTTGTCAGCGAATGTTCCGCATTTCACGATGCACGGTTCACGCACAAAAAAAGCCTTCTTGAAAAGAAAGCTTTTTTTGTTAAGTTATTTGATCGAATTACTCCTTATCTGAAAAAAAGTCTGCGATATGGTCATTATGGACAATCTCCTCTTTAAAAAGGTATGCGCCCGTTTCCTTTGACCTGACCATCTTGATACAACGGGAAAAATTCCTGCCTTCACCAGTTCTTAATTGTCCTACTGATTTCTTAGCCATGATTCAGCTTATTTAATTTCTTTATGAATGGTATATTTCTTAAGAATCGGATTATACTTTTTTATTTCAAGCCGATCCGGTGTATTCTTTCTGTTCTTGGTAGTAATGTACCTTGAAGTACCAGGCATTCCACTCTCTTTATGCTCAGTGCATTCAACAATTACCTGTATCCTGTTTCCCTTCTTTGCCATTTTGTTGATATTTTATCATTTTTCTCACTCACTCACTCAACCACACCCCACTTCGCAATTCATAATTCGTTAATCGCTATTCAAAATTTCTTAAGGTATCCTTTTTCTACTGCTTGATTTAGTGCTTTCCTCAGTCCATTTTTATTGATGGTACGCAATCCGGCTGCCGATACCCTCAGGTTTATCCACCTGTCCTCATCCTCGAGATAAAACTTCTTATCAAACAAATTCGGATGGAATTTCCGCTTAGTTCTCCTCTTTGAGTGGGAAACATTGTTCCCGACCATTACTTTCTTTCCCGTTATCTGGCAAACTCGTGACATCTTAGCAAAATATTTATAACCCTTTTAAAAATCAGTTCGCAAAATACGTTAAAAATGTTGAATAAATCAAAATTATATTAAACTATTTTTCAGTCATGATCAACTTTCTCAGCATATTAAGACCTGTCAGGGATGCCTTGCGAATATTTCTGCCGCGATGATCGCCAAAAGAATATTTTTCTGCCCGGACTTGACTACCTGAAGCAACTGCAATCCAGGTTGTTCCAACAGGTTTCTCTTCTGTGCCACCGGTTGGGCCGGCAATACCTGAGACGGCAATGGAATAATCGGTCATATACAATTTTCTTACACCGGTGGCCATCTCCCTGACCACTGTTTCGCTAACTGCGCCCTCAGTTTCGAGGATCTTTTCCGGCACACCCAGAATGTTTTGTTTTATGGCATTTGAATAGGCCACTACCGATCCAACAAAATATTCTGAACTTCCGGAAATTGAAGTAATCATCTGAGCTATGGTACCTCCTGTACAGCTCTCAGCAGTGGATAATGTGGCTTTTTTCTCTTTCAGCAATTCACCAACCGTCTTTTCAAGCTGCTCATCCTCGAACCCAACCAGGTTCTCCCCGGGAATTATTCGGAATAGTTTGTCGATGGCATCACGGATGATCCCTTCCAGTTCAGCTTTATCGTGACCGGAAGTGGTGAGTCGCAGCTTAACCATACCGGGAGACGGAAGGTAGGCCAGCTTAACACTATCTGGCAATTGTATTTCAAAATCTTCCAGCCGTTTTGCCAGGTGAGATTCGGGAATCCCCTGGGTCAGCAGAGTACGGTGGATAATAGTTGGCAGTCCTTGTTTCTTTCTTAATTCAGGTAGTACTGACCCGGTCATGATAGCCTTCATCTCGTAGGGAACTCCCGGCATAGAAATATAATCGCGACCATTCTGCGTAAACCACATGCCTGAGGCCGTCCCGTATGGGTTTGGTAATGCTTTGCAATTATCCGGAAGAAGGGCCTGGGCTATATTCAGGTCATTCATTTCCACTCCGTGGGAAGTAAGGTAACCCTCTATTTTTTTTAATGCATCCTGGTTCTCCACCAGTTTACTCCCGAAATATTTCGCCAGTGTTTTTTTCGTGATGTCATCTTTGGTTGGGCCCAGTCCACCTGTTATCAGTATCAGGTCCGCACGCTTCCCGGCACCTGTGAGGGTTGTGGCAATTGCTTCGGCATTATCCGGTATGGAAGTTATCTGGATCACGGCAATCCCAATTCCAATGAGCGCTTCAGACATCCACGCTGAATTGGTATCAATGGTTTGACCTATAAGGATCTCATCCCCAATTGTTATTATTTCTGCTACCATAATAAATTTCGACCCTGCCATGCGGCAGGTTCGTTTTTCCTGTATAAATCTGAGCGGGAAACGGGAATCGAACCCGCGACCCTCAGCTTGGGAAGCTGAAATTTGCCTTCTCACTCCAATTCACGATATTTCATGTAATTTCACGGAAATCCTTAATATCAACATTATATGTAAATTTTTTTCTCATTTATAATAATGGTATTTCATGATAATTCATATATTTATGGTCTAAAAACTGGTCTAAATAGTGTATCATGGCATTCAAAGAACCGACTGGAAATCTATTCTTGGATACGAATTATAAACACCAAGATAGTAAATACCCCGTAAAAATCACCGTGTACTATCTGGGTAAGAAAAGAAGACGGGGCGTACCTTTTTCGTTTACCCAAGAAGAATGGGATAAAATCCATACCCAGAAGCTGCGAAACCAGAAGCTGAAGGACGAAAAAATCAAACTCGATTACTGGGTTGGGAAGAAGTTCAAAGCAGCCATAGAAGATATGGGTGAACCATTTTCGTTTGACAGATTCTTCGAAATATATTTTCGTAAAGACTCATCCCAACTGGAAAATCAGAACGTCTATGACATGTTCGACCGCTATATTGCCGTACTGGATGAGAATGGGCAGCATGGGACGGCAACCGTTTACCGAAGTAGCCGTAATTCGTTCCAAAAGTTTCGAAAGCGGTTGAACTTCGCTCAGGTTAATGTAGCATTTTGTGAAGCCTATGAGAAGGACATGGAGAAGCAGGGCAGGACAGTATCTTATATTGCAATGAACCTGAGAAACATGAGAACTATATATAATATTGCCATCAGGGATAAGATTGCACTTCGAGATAATTATCCGTTCTCTCAATCACCGAACGATGGGAAATATCAGATACCCGCAGCAGAAAACGTAAAAAAGGCATTGATGCTGAAAGAACTGGCTGCACTGAAAGCCTATGAGCCAAAGTCACCTGCACAACGGAAGGCATACCTGTTCTGGTGGTTCTCTTACTATGCTAACGGAATAAATGTAAAAGACATTTGCCAGTTGCAATGGAAGCATGTGGATGGCGAAATAATAGCGATTACACGGGCAAAGACAGCAAGAACACAACGAGTAAGGAAACTTATCCAGTTTTACCTTTCCCCCGAAATTCAGGAGATATTTGACGAATTGGGCAATGATGACAAATCGCCTGATGCATATATTTTTGGGGTATTAAAACATGGCATGACACCGAAGCAAATCCGTAATACTGTCCAATCATTTACTCATACCATTAATCAAAGATTACAGGTCATACGTAAGGACTTGGAATTGAAAATACCTCTAA
>CAYZEZ010000004.1:0-36587 GCA_964477295.1 uncultured Bacteroides sp.
AATCTGATCATGCTTATGACTTCACTTCAATGTAAGATAGTTGTCAGTAATAAACCAATATGATTCGATTGATTTAAAGATTGTTTGCCTCTATTGTTGCAAAATTGCATCAATTTATTCTAATATTACTTTGGGAATAGCACGCCGGGGAAAACCAGGTAAATTTTTACAGGAATGACCGGAGGTTGTCAGACTAAAAAAAAAGTAACTCCCTGCAAGTATTTGTTCTGCAAGAATTTCGGAATTTTGGTTGCGATGACGACTACACCTGAATCAGCATAATGAAAAGCAGATCCCACAAAAGGGTATTTCAATCCGATAAAAGTTCTATCTGAACAAATGATCCGGGAGGAGCCCATATTGTCAATATGCCATCCTTCAAATCCAGATCATTAAACAGTGTGAAGGCCTCAACCATTTCATTGGGCTGTTTCACACTCCGGATTGCAGCGATATCTGGTCCTTCAATATACGTGGCTTTCATATGCTCAAAACTCGCATTTATTTCGTTTAAATTTATGTATACCTGCCTTTTATCCGGATTAGAGTTATATAAGTAAATGACAAGGTTTTTTCTATCGATATTCCATGCCACCTGAACCTGTAAACTTTTTCTTACATCCGGTTCATAGCCTTCCACATCGAGCAGCCACCGGGCAGGTGATTCGCTGAATAATTTACCAATAACCGCCGGATATTTCAGAAACACGCATTCTTTAGGTGTTTCAATAACCGAATTTAAGTGGTCATTGGCAAAGCTGTTAAAACAGGTAAAAATTACATCTCCTCCATATCTTTGCCATTGCATTAACAAATTTGCCCAGCTTAATGAATACCCCCAGGTAGCATGAACAAGGTTCCGGCCTCTGCCCTCGTCTATATCATATTTTTCTAATGCATCGGCAATCACCTGATCATAACTTTCAACAAAATATTCAGTGTTGGTATATCTTATGTTTGTATTGTGCTTTCTGTTATAATCCTGGATGATGTTCATTTTACGGTCAATTTCTTCTTTTAAAAGGGCTCTGTCAGCAAGAAAATCGATGTATTTTCCTGCAATTTGCAATAAGGAATCAAGCCCGTCGCTGAGTTGCTTGCCATACGTGCAGATGCCAAGCTCAATATCAGGATCTGCAGCTTTCATAAATTTGGAATAAGTAACACACGCCCTGGCATATTCTCCTGCCGTGCTAAACCACCGCCAGGCTTCATTATCAAGTTCCCAGTATTTTACGTTTAAAGGATCGTCATGGCCGTGGGTTGAGCGCAGATCAGCCATCGGGTGTTCTCCCGGTTCCAGGTTGCAATAAGCTACCCATTCCGATGCCTCTTTTGCCCCTTCCTCAACATCTGTATATTCAGACAATTTTTGACCATGGGGATAATTTTTTCCTTTTTCGCCGGTATAATGCAAATATTTTTCCTTCCACGGATGAAATACATTCAGACATATAAAAGGTTCAGCACCGGTTTTTTCACAAAAATCGATATATTCAATCGTTCCGACGTCGTTACAGGCAAACCCACCCCAATGAACAGAAATACCAACCGGCCTCATATCCTGTGGGCCAATGCCATTTTTCCAATTATAATATGAGGCGTAACACCCACCCGGCCAGCGGATAACCGCAGGCATAATTTCATCCCTGACCGTTTCAACCACATCCCTTCGCCAGCCATTAACTGCATCATCAGGCATTAATGATAATCCATCCATATCAATGATCGAGTTTGCTTCCAGAAAAATGGCCAGGGTAACAAAACCTTCATAATCGAGTTGACTGAAATGAACAGTTCTTTGCTCCCAATTGCTTGTTAATCCGTCAATTTCAACATTTGCGATTGGAATATCCCATTGTCCCCGGGGATAAAGTAATACATTTATTTCATTTTCACCATTAACTTTTCTGAAATAACCCTTGAATGTATAGCTGTTCCCACTTCGTATAAATTTGCCGTTTTGGGCTATTCCCTGTCCTTTCTTCGATGAAACATTTTTCACACGGGCAAACTGTCCCATAAAATCATTTTCTTCAAGCAATTCTATTTGAGCCGTACCCTGGTTGTTCTCCAATTGAAAAAAAGTAGATTGCTCGTTTATAAGAAAATCATTCACATCTCCAGGGGCAGCGTACCAACTATTGTGCTCATAACCTGAATGATACCAATCCATTTCCCGCCAGTCGGTACACAGAAGGTCTGTGCTGCCTTTTAATTTATCCCTTTTTCTCAAGCCGTACCACCAATCGTGGTTTGGACGATACGCCGGAAACGGTTCAAATTGCCGGTTGAAAATCATTTCGGCCCATAGACCCGATTCCATCTCTCCGTATCCCATCTCAAACAGATAACCGGGCAACAGCGGTGAAATGGGTTTTTCATTTAGTTCTTTATTGAATACAGTAACATACAATACACTATCATCTTTCACAATCGATTGTTCGTTCTGTTTAACCATCAAAAACGCGGCAAGATCGATCTCCTCATCTGACTGGGCAATTATCTTCCGGCCGATGATGATCATTAATATTATCAAGCTGATAAACAGGAAGAATATGTTTACCTTTTTCATGGCATTGGTTTACAGGTTAAAAAATTGAATCCTTTTCATTTCCATCCAAGATTGAAGCTCCTCGCAGCAAGCGGCGAGGAATCTTCGATCCTTTATAATAATTTCTTTTGTGTTCGCTTACCCCGCAGCAGAGCTACGGGGAATGCGCTCGCAGGATTCAATCATTCAGTATCAGTTCAATAACCGGAATCTCAACATCGGGTTTTATAACCGGTAGCATGAGAATGATGTCCTGCTCAGCCAGGTTTTCCTGGTATGTCACATTATGCCTGGGTTCACCAAACTGGATTTCGGAACGATCGTGTAAAAACTGTGCATATCTAACTTTTCCTCCAAAACCCTCCAGTGTAAACCTATTCAGGGGATAATCCAGCAGATGAACATACAGGCGGTTGGTTTCCGGATTATAAGTTAACAGGCAATTATCGGGTGCGGGAAATTCGTCGGGAGCCTGGGAGCAATTGTAAATTGAAGGACTGTTGACTTCCATCCAGTCACCCATTGCTTCAAGCCTCTCCCGGGCTCTGTAGTCAAAGGTTCCCCTCGCAGTTGGTCCTACGTTGAGCAGCAGGTTGCCGCCCTTGCTGACCGATTCGATAAGCAGGACAAGCAGTTGTTTAGTGTCTTTCCAGGTTGCTTCATCCCTGTAATAACCCCAGGAACCGGAAAATGTCTGGCAGGTCTCCCAGGGTATCTTTTTCCCATTTCTTTCAGGCCATTGGGAAACTTTGTACTGTTCAGGTGTGGTGAAATCCCAGCCGCCTTCGACATCCAGCAAATCGAGCCGGTCATTCACAATGATTCCCGGTTGCAGTTCCCTTACCATTTTAAGCAGGTTTTCCGAATCCCAGTCATCCCGACCCTTCCCATGCTTTCCGGAAGGAAAAGAATAATCCAGCCATATGATATCTATTTTACCATAATTGGTCAGTAACTCCCTGACCTGGTTTTTGATATATTTCCGGTAATTATCCATGTCCCTTCCCGCATTCAGCTTTTCGTATTCCTCATCAGTCTGTGCACTCTGCGGATGGTTCCTGTCAATAGTATAATCCGGGTGGTGCCAGTCAAGAAGGCTGTAATAAAAACCGATCTTCAACCCTTCTGCCCGGAAAGCATCCACCCATTTTTTTATCAGGTCTTCCCCGTAAGGGGTATTTGTCGCCTTATAATCCGTATATTTTGAATCGAAGAGACAAAATCCGTCATGGTGTTTGGTTGTGATCACAGCATATTTCATCCCTGCTTCCCTCGCCATGACTGCCCACTCATGGGGATTATAAAGATCGGGGTCGAACAGGTCAAAATACTTCTGGTACTGTTCATTGGTCATCCGTTCATACCTTTTAACCCATTCATGCCGGGCTGGCAGGGCATAAATACCCCAGTGAATGAACATCCCGAAACGATCACCGGTCCACCAGGCCATGCGTTCCATTTTTTGCTCTTCTGTTTCTTTAAAAATCTTATTCTGTGCCTGCAAAGGAATCATTAGCAGCAGGAAGAAAACGAATAGAAAATAGTTTTTGTTCATTGTATGTATAAATTTTAAAGGTCTATTCTAAATGTCCAAAATGATTTTATTGTCTGGCCCAGCCCAGTTCAGCCAGTGTAACACCATGTTCGTTCAGAAATTGATGATCCTCGGGGCCGCACGAAGAAATATATGTTTTGCCTTTATAGGTAAATATTTCAGCTGCATGCCCGAATATGGTTGTCAGGCAACCGGTTTCATAATCAAAATGATCCGGATTATCTGAGACAATAACCAGTGTTTCTTCATATCTTCTGTGCGCATAGGTGAAAAAAAGGTACCATAGTCCGTCTCTTTCAAGCAGAAATGGTGATTCGATATAGGTTTCCCGGTCATCATCATCGATGCCAAAAATGATTTCAGGTCCTTCAAAATGGATAAAATCCGCTGTTTTAATCCTTATCACCTGTGATTGTTTTAATCCTCCGGCACCGGTTGATACCAGGTGGATCCAGTATTTACCGTCGTTACCCTTCATAATATGGGGATCCCTTGTTGAAACCCATAATTTATCCGGCAAAATGGCATTCCGCGTTCTTTCCCATTCATACAGGTCATTGGACAGGCACACTTCCAGACGACGTGTATCCAGGTAGGTTTCCAGGATCATTACCCAACGGTTTGATTCTTCGTGCCATATCACGTACGGGGCACCCAGGTATTCCGTCCCCTCGCTTTCGTCGAGGGCAAAGGAGAGCCTTTCCCATTCACCGGTTGGATTATTGGTAACAGCATGACCCAGGTAAGGATGATATTGGTATAATCTTTTTCCTTCAGGCGGAAATGGATTATTGATCCCGAACCAGTGGAGCACACCGTCATGATCTGTTACAAAGCAATGATCGTTGGTAAACCAATCCCTTCCATTTATTTCATGATCCGGATCAGGGTGAATTACCATTCTACTTTCTCCCTTCAGATAGGGTATTTCTGCCTTTCCAAGCGTTGAGTTCTTTTTTTCTCCTTCATGAATACATGCAGATAATATCCCAATAACAGTCAGGGTATAAATGAGCTTTTTCATGTTCAGAACTGTATAATGAAAGATAATTTCTTGTTTATTAGTCCAGGTTTATTAAAAGTTACTGTAATATCTGCCTATACCACCGGCATTAAACCTGTTTCAGGATTTCTAATCTCCTTTTTTCTTTCCATCTGCCCCTAGTAAAATCAGGAAACTTAACAGGAACAGATCCAAGCTCAACAGAGATCTCAGAAAGCGGCCCTACTACACTCCAGGATACTGCGTCGTAAACATCCGTATCGAGGGGCAATCCTTTATTAAGTCCATCAATCAGGCGATATATTTCGAGGAAATCCATGCCTCCGTGTCCCCCGTATTTTTCGATGGGTCCTTTCAGCTCTTCCCATATCGGGTGCTGGTATTTGTCCCAGTATTCACGGTATTCCTCTTCGCTTAACCACTCATGGTTTGTATCGGGCCAGCCATTGCCTGATTCATCTACACAGAGGCGGCTCGGATACCCTTCGTGGTATGCTTTTGTCCCGGCCAGTGCATTGATCCGGCTGTATGGACGTGGGGTAACCACATCATGCTTCAACAAAATGGTCCTTCCTTCGGCCGTTTTAATGAGACTGCTATTCATATCCCCGTGTTTAAAGTCATTCCTGTTGTAAAATTCATTTTCAGGTTCTACCTTTTCTGAATATTCAGTAAGCGATGCCTGTAATGAACTCATGGATGTCAGGTATTCAAACCGGTCACCCCGGTCGATATCCATATATTGGGCTACAGGGCCCAGCCCATGTGTTGTATATAGATTACCATCCCGATTTAAATGGTGTCTTATCCTCCACTTATTGTAATAAGCATCGTTGAACAGACCGGTCCTGAGGTTGTGTATATATCCTGCTTCTGCATAGGTCAGTGTACCAAATACTCCTTTCTTTACCATATTCAATACCCAGAGCTCTTCTTCACCATAACATACATTCTCCAGCATTATGCAATTCTTCTGAGTCTCTTCCGCTGTGTTTACCAGTTGCCAGCAGCCTTCTACTGTGTATGCAACAGGTACTTCCACCGCTACATGTTTACCTTTCAACATGGATTCAACACACATGGGCACATGCAGGTCCCAGTGCGTAAAAACCATGACCAGGTCAATGTCATCCCTGGCGACCAGTTCTTTCCATGCATCCTCACTCCCGGTATACGTGGCCGGTTCCTGACCTTCATCTTTAAGGTATTCGACCGCCCTGTCAAGCTTTTCCTGGCGTATATCGCAAATTGCTGTTATGGTGGCCTTATCCGGTGAAAAGGCATTTACGCGGCGTGTCATTCCGTACCCCCTGTTGCCCAGCCCTATAATGCCAACCCTTATATTCTGGATAGGAGGGGATACTAATCCAGCGACAGATTTCCCGTTCCCTGGAACATCCCGGCAAACTGTTTCCAGGATTTCCTTTACATCGGGTGGTTTTCCTCGTGAACAGGATAACCCGGTAACTCCGAGCATTGCCCCGGACAGGGCAGAAATTTTAAGAAACGATCGGCGGCTTAATTCATTCATTTGTTTAAATTTTTCTAATTATCTGATAATATACTAATTAAAAGGTTTAGTTATTCTCCAGCTGGGGGATAAATAAAATCCAATATACTTATAATCAATTTTAGTGCCTTGCCCAGCCCAGTTCAGCCAGCGTAACACCATGTTCGTTCAGAAATTGATGATCCTCGGGGCCGCACGAAGAAATATATGTTTTGCCTTTATAGGTAAATATTTCAGCTGCATGCCCGAATATGGTTGTCAGGCAACCGGTTTCATAATCAAAATGATCTCCTGAAAACAGGGTATTAATGTCCGGGGATTATCCAGATAAAATCAATTCCGATCGAACGCCCCTCTTTGCTCTGATTTATCAAGGTAATGGTATGAATCCCGGACTCCAGCTCCAGCGGGGTAAATCGTATGCCCCTGGATTGCATTCCATATGGTTCATAAAGATCAACCCTGTCGCTGTCTCCGAATTTCATTACCAGGTTGTCTATTTTTGCACGGAAACTTCCCGAATGTGGTGATTTACATACGGTAAACAGCAGGAGATATTCACCATCGCTTTCGACCGGGATATTGAATTTAAGTTCATCGCCTACATGTTTCGGCCTCCAGTCCAGCAATTTACCACCCGTCCATATCCTGTTCTTTTCAAAGAAAGATTGGGTCATGGATTCCGCCAGTTCTTCAGCTTCGTAAAAAATGGCATTTTCAGAGAATCTATACCCTGTGGGACTCCAGTATTCCGGCAGCTGCGGTAACTGTACATCTGCTTCCATCAGCGGGACATGATCGTCATATATTCCTGGCATTCCATAATAATAAACTGTTCTTGCATATGAAAATCCAGGTACCGTCCCATGGCTCAGGAGCTCCATATAAAATGCTATCCTTTCCCTGAATGGTATCGGATCAAGAATGAGCCACCTGAAGTTTGTTACATGGCCCCTGTTTCCCGGTCCGTCGTTCCTTGTCTGCCCGCAATAACCATAAGAGAAAATCTTTCCGGATGACCAGGCATAATTATAATAGTCTTCGGACCCTGTTCCAAAAATGGACGGAAAAGTATCCCCATCCACAAAGATCTTCTCATCTCCTTCTCCCCACCAGTTGCCATTTGAAGAAGGGACACTCGTGGGATTCATCAGCAAAGTGGATACACCTGCAAGCATTCCCCGTCCATTTGCCAGAAGATATGGGATATCAAAAGGTGAATCATGCGAAGCAAGCAAATCATGGTTGGTTTTCCACCGGGCACGAAAATACATTGATTCTCCTTCCTTCCATAGATAATCTTCTGTCTGTACGGTTCCTTCAACGCTTATTTTTTCTTTCCCGAAATTTTGCAATTCAATGCAAACCGAATCCCGGAAAGGCATGACGAAACGGCATGTCATCCATCCGTCTTCTGTAACAGTAAAAGGCAGGGACTTTAAAGGATTAATACCAGGGGCAGTAACGAAGAAATCTCCAACGGGTGCCTCGACCTGGCTGCAGGAAGCCCCGTCAAATGTTATCTTTAGTACGTTATTCCGAAGGGCATTGTCCAGATCGCCGGAATATACCTTTATGGAAAAGCTCTTAATAACCGCAGGACCATCCATTTTCAATAATGTTCCGTTACTTCCGCCGGGTATCGGCAGATCGAATCCGGTTTGTAAAGATTCGGTCCCGGTTAACCAGGTTTTTTCCGTATTATTAAGTATGGAAGCGGTCCGGCTAATCTCATCCGCACAGGTTTCAAGATCTTCCGGTTGAAAGGTTTTAACCTGAGCACGCTGATCGTACAGGCGGAACTGAATATGATAGAAGTGCACCCTGTCGATATCGCCAATCCATTCTATCCTGCATCTGCCGGCAAAAGGGATGGGATAATATCCGGCCGTATTCTGGGTATATGTGTAATTCGGGATCTGAGCGATCGGTTTACCCGATATGGCTTGGTATGTATTCCAGAAAAAATCCTGAGCAGGTCCTTCATAAAATGGCCGGGACATATCATCAAGATAAAACCGGATATCTCCATATATCCTTGCCGTCCAGAGGCGGACAATTGCTCCCGGTCCTTCCACATCACACATAAGATATTCCCCCATGCTGTTTTCATCTTTTTCTTTAAGGACCTCCATAAATCCCGGTACAGGTTCCTTGCCAAATCCATCGGAGTTGGAAAACCAGCCTGGCTCGTCAGGAGATTTGCTGCGCCGGTCGTAAGAAGAAAATTGTACCGTTTTATAGGCAGGGTCCGGATAGTAAGTAAGACGATCAAGATCAACCATTTCGTGTATCAGTGTTTCTGTAGTAATGACCTTATCACCATGCGATGATGAACAGGCTAATAATAACAGTAAGAATAAATCCGTCACCAGCAGGTACCGTAAATATCTTAATGGTTCAAACAAATCCATATTGTCATCATTTTTAAAGGTATCCATTATTCATTCTCCAGAAACAGCTCAATAACAGGTATCTCCATATCGGGCTTCACTATCGGCAGAAGCAGTACCAGGTCCTCCTCCCCCCTTGTCTCCTGGTGTGTAACATTACCGCGCAGTTCACCAAATTGAAGTTCTGATGCATCGTGCAGGAATTGCGCATATTTCACCTTTCCCTGGAAGCCTTTCAGGGTATACCACCTTATGGGGTAATCCAGCAGATGTATGTATAGCCTTCGTGTTTCGGGATTGTATGTCATCAGGCTGTTCTCGGGTGCTGTGAAACCCTCCGGTGCCTGCGTGCAATGATAGATGGAGCGGCTGTTGTATTTCATCCATTCACCGATTTTTTCGAGCCTGACTGCTTCCCTGGGATTTATAGCGCCCCGCCCGGTAGGCCCTATATTCAATATCAGGTTCCCTCCTTTGCTGACTGTCTCGATTAGCAGAACCAGTAATTGTTTGGTGTCCTTCCAGTTCGTTTCATCCCTGACATATCCCCATGAATCCGAAATGGTCTGACAGGTTTCCCACGGTACTTTTTTACCCAGTTTTTCAGGCCATTTGGATACCTTGTACTGTTCCGGTGTAGTGAAGTCCCATCCCCATTCCTTATCCAGAAGATCAAGCCTGTCATTGATGATTATGCCGGGTTGCAGTTCCCTGACCATCTTCAGGAGATTTTCGGAGTCCCAGTCTTCCCTTCCTTTCCCATACGGTCCCTTGAATGAGTAGTCCAGCCATATGATATCTATCTTGCCATAGTTTGTCAGGATCTCCTTTAACTGGTTTTTTACGTATTGACGGTAAACATCCATGTCCCTTCCCCTGTTCAGTTCCTTATACTGCCTGTCGATGTCTGCACTCTCCTCCACTTTAACATATTCTCCGGCTTTTGTGGGACTCTGCGGATGGTTCCTATCGATGGTATAATCGTTGTGGTGCCAGTCGAGCAGGGAATAATAAAAGCCTATCTGTAATCCTTCCGCACGGAAGGCTTCCACCCACTCTTTTATCAGGTCCTTCCCTATAGGTGTATTGGTAGCCTTATAATCCGTGTACTTTGAGTCGAACAGGCAAAACCCGTCATGGTGCTTGGTTGTGATCACGGCATATTTCATTCCTGCCTGCTTCGCGGTTCTTGCCCACGCATGCGGATCATACAAATCCGGATTGAAATGGTCGACATACTGCTGGTACTCTTCATTGGTCATGGGTTCATATCTTTTGGCCCAGGCCCGCCTGCTGTGCGTGGCATAAACCCCCCAGTGGATAAACATTCCAAACCTGGCTTCCGTCCACCAGGCCATCCGTTCCTCTTTTTGCGCATCTGTTTCCCTGAATATATTATCCTGTGCCGGTGTATTCATACTTATTCCCAGCAGCAAAGCCAATAGTAAGTTTGCATTTTTCATTTTGAAGGTTTTTTTGATTTATGGATTCCGGTAATACAAATATTAATATTGTCCGGACACGTTTTCTGCAGGTCGTAAATGACGTACCGGTCTTATTGCAGAGCTTCATTTCAAATATATTATTTCTGTTACCGGGATCTCTTCCCCGGATACAATACATTTTTGAATATCCATATTGCCTGATGCCATTTTTACATATGGTATCCCTTTATCCAGTCCGATGTTTCCCCATCCTGTCTGACAGGAGAAAAAACTGTCGAAATTATCGCCGATGTTCGAATCGATAAAAAGCGTATTTGAAACGGCATCATAACGCACACCCGTTAATGCCTGTATCATTGCATAACTTGCCATTGCACGTCCATACCAGTGTCCCCACTCGTATTCATCAAAAGGATTTCTTACGCTTCCGTCATACCTTTTTCTGCAGGCCCGGACAATATCAAGTGCTTTTTTATTTTCACCAGCAAACATCAGTTGAGAAGCAACTTGATATTCCACGCCTGTCCAAACCTCATGGCTATATACAAAGGGCAGGGAGAGCTTATCACCCTTGGGCCAGGTACAATTCAGCAACCCTCCTTCATGTCCCATTGCAAATCCCGGGCGATGTGGATTGACATGTTCATGCAGGTTGGATTTGAAATTATACCTGTAAACTGATTCCAGGTGGCTCCTGACTTTTTCTCCGTCGACAATCTCCTCTTCAATGCCACATACTTTAGCCATCCATGTACCCATAATTCCACCGGATAAACACCCATTGCCATACTGGTGAAATGGTCCTTCATTTCTGACTAATGCAATGGCTTCATCAGAATATATTGATCTCTTGGATTTACTTTTTTCTTCAAGAGGGGAAGGAGTGCTTAATCCTTCCCATTGTATTTTTTGAATGAAATAATTCCCGTTGAAAAGTTCGTTTTCTAATATGTCTTCCCCTTCATCCAATAAGATCTGGTACCGGCGAACATCTTCGCCAAGATATTCTCCAATCATAATGAATGCTTTCAGGGCACCAAGATAAAAACCGGTACACATCCCATTAGGGCCCCAGAACCTGATATCAAAGGTATTATGCTGAGGCTCTTCCAGGGCACCTGTCTCGCGAGGATCCCATTCCCGGATGCAGTAATCCATACTCATCTTTACAGCAGGATACATTTTTTTCAACCATTGATCATTCCCTGATATCCGCCATTCACGATAAACCTTCATTATTCCGCCCAGTTGGCCATCGGCAGCAGCATAAAATTCGTGCCCTACTATACGAATGGGAAGTGCCGCGTTAAAGGTCTGATGACCGGTTTCATCCTGGCTCACAAGAAATTCGGTTTCACGTAATGTACGCTCCAGCGAAGGGAACAGATGAGGTATGGCCTGTGCATAATTCCATACATGTGTATTGGTGCCGGGTCCAAGACCAGTATTATCATCACATCCTTCAAAATTGTAAAGCCTGCCTTGATCGTCCCTGAGTACTGTAGGCGATTTAAGTATGGTAAGGTTAGCGGCAATGGCCTCCACCACAACATCAGGCAAAGTTGTATTGTAAAAGGATTCTGTAAACTCTTCACTACGCATTTTCAAATCATCATAATTTTGTAGCCAATATTCAGATACATCCTGTATACTTTTAAAGCAGGAGCTGTACCAGGGCTGATGGTAATATGAATCCCAGGATTCCCTTGCAGGATCGTATTGCTCTTCATCAGGATTTACCTCTTCTCCATATCGGAGTTCAGAATGCGGATTATACCAGCAAAGCATCAATCTTATTTTTTTCTCTTCACCGGGTTTAAGGATAAACGGGACATAAAGCGAAGCCCCCGGTGCATCCATATCGACCGGATCCGACACACGGGGTTCAGTATTTGTAAGGTGTTCCCATGTAATGGAAATCGCATCATATCCCTGGCGGATACCCCTGAACCAGCAATGATCCACCAATGTGTTCTCGTCTGGGGTAAAAAAGGCAAAATCTCCCTGTAGATACGGAGCATTTTCAGGAGGCTCGTTCGACAGGATAAAACCGTTTGAAATGGGTTTTATCGAACTGAAACAGCCTTTTCTATGCATAAAGTTATCCGTATTAAAAGAGAATAAAGCTTCAACTTCCCTATCCTGGTGGTTTACAAAAATATATTCCAGGGCACCACAGGGAAGACTTGAATTGTCGGGATCTAACGGAATGAAAGGACTCCATCCGGTAATTATAACATCAAGAGGTATATCATCATCCCGGAGCAGAATCTTACCAAATGGAAAATGTGCTTCAAATTCTGCATTTTCAAATCGCGGAAGTCCGTAACTGGTACCCGGGGCCCCCCTGCCTGTCCCGGGCCTGCTGAATTTTTTATAATCAGGAACAGGTCCCTCCAGTACTTTTGTTCCATTTTCCAATCCTTTTATTGAGAGTGCAGCAAACATATTGGGTTCGTTAAAAATATCAGGTTTGTTATAGACCGAAACATGTGAAATGGTTCCTGTCCCTTCAAGACAAACCATACCTGCACCGATACCACCGATCGGGAATGCAATATGGTTGAGATACTCTCCACTGTACGAACCATTAAATAAATGCTGTGAATCGATGCCGGATTTGCGGATCCCAGATTGGCATGATATCGCCACAAACGCCACAAGCAGTCCGAGTAATCTGATAATTATATTCATCTGTTTCGATTAATTGAATTTAAATTGTTTTTCACCATTAAATTCCTTAATTGCTTCGAACATGGCCAGGATATTCTGAGGTGATACATCCGATAAAATGTTATGAACCGTGTTAAAGACAAAACCACCACCGGGAGAAAATATTTCCAGCCTTTCCAAAACATGCTTTTTCACTTCACCCGGAGTACTTTTATTTAATACGAACCGTGTGTCCGCACCACCTCCCCAGAACGTCACATCATTACCAAATTCTTTCTTCAGGACTACAGGGTCCATTTCGTTGGCATTGGTCTGTACCGGATTAAGAATTTCAAAACCCGCATCGATAAGATCGGGAATCAACTTGTATATTGACCCACATGAATGCAGGAATGTATGAGCCCCTGAATGTGCTTTAATATACTGGTTAAGGATCGTGTGGCGCGGTTTGAACAATTTGCGGTAAAGTTCCGGTTCCATAAACGGCCCGCCGTTTGTTCCCAAGTCATCGCCCAGGCGTATAATGTCGACAATATCCCCAACAGCATGGCAAATCTTTTCAAGACCGGCAAGATGTATCTCCATCAACGCATCGAGCATTTCTTCAACCTTATCGTATTGCAGGTAGAGATCGGTAAGAAAATTGTCAATTCTGCGCAGAAAAGTCCCCCATTCAAACAAATTGCATCCTGCAACCATCATCAGTGCCTTGTCAGTTGTCTTCCTCAGGTGAAGTGCACGTTCCCTTAATTTTGTCCAGAATTCAGGATCGGTGGCATTATCCCACGGGCTATGGACCAGCGCCTGCCACAAAACTTTGCTCTTGGCTTTTTCAATGTCCCGGAAATGATCAGGATATCCATCAAGATAGGGGAAACATGCCTGGTCAAAAAATGCAGCATATTTTGGTTTTATGGCAATTAATTCATTATCAGCATCGAATACTTCTAACCTGCCATTATTCTCCACAGGATGAAACCATGTTGGATAAAAAGCCTTGCTGCCATCACCCAGAATTATCTCATACCAGTCACTTTCATCTGCATTAAATGTTCTTCCGATATCAAGTACATCGATTCCGAACATGGTAATGATAAAATCCTCTACCTGTGCTAATTCCTGGACGACATCATAGATCCTTGTCTTTGAATACCTGAAACCCAGATATTTTATCAGGTTAGAATAGGCAATTGCAGATATCCCGGAGCTTGGTGTTGCCCCCAGGTCAACCGGAACAATATCCGGCGTTTTATGATTGATTGCATCAAGAATTCTTTCCCTTGATTTCATCATAATACGTTTAATTAATTTAACGTGATTCCGTTATAAGAAATTCTATTTACAAATCATTAATTATCAATAATTTAGAATATAAAATGGGACGAATACCTCTCAGCTCCGATGCCCGGTTTGAGCATGAGCAGAACATACAGGTTGCAAAGCAAACTGCTGCAAGTAGAAAGGTTTTTGTTCTGCTGATTGCTTTTAATCATTATATTCTTTTAATGATCTGATTACTGCTTAATCAGTGAATAAAGGATCATCCACCACGGTCGATGATTCGGATAGTCTGAAATACACTTTCCATCCTTGCGGATCAGTGAATTCTGTAAACAGTATTTCCTGACCTTCTGTTGTTTTCAACACCACACTCAGGCCATCCGGACGAATGGATATATCTTTTTCCGGCTGACTCAAGGAAGATGGTTCAATAACAATCTTTGAAATATTCTTGAGATTTCCATAACCCTCGTGTAACCTGTATTCATCCATATTCCTTATTGGATTCAAACAAAACACTAAAGGACCGTGCATCAGGGCCGCTTTGCCTTCTTGCTCCATGCGGCCTTTTATCCATAGCCATTGCATAGGCAAATCAAGTTCAATGATGTTTTCACCAACCCATTTTCGGTCGATCGAAAACAAAGTACCCGGTTCAGGAACTGGGATACTTTTTTCACCATTAATGGTTATTGCAGGATGCTCACACCACTTTGGAATACGCAATTGCAGTGTAAACTGGCTACTCTGCTGTGGAATTACAATTAATTTAATTTTTCCGGAATTGGGATAGTCTGTTTCCTGCTTTATTTCGATTAAATTATCATTATCAAGTTTAAATTTTACCTGGGATTCGCAGTACAGATTAACTAACACACCATCGTCATATTGATAATAAATAGTACCTGGCAGCATGCTCATGAACCTTCGGTAATTGCTTGGGCAGCAATAAGTGTCTCTGTGGAAATACTGTCGCTGTCCTTCCATATCCGTAAAATAACGTATGTGACGGCCATCAGGTGATTGGGCAGCAAAATACGCATTATACAGAACGCGTTCCATTAAATCACCATAATACGCCTGTGGTTTCTCCCTTAAAAGCAGGTCTAAAAACAGCATAGTGTATACGCTCACACAGGTTTCTCCCATATGCCGGTTCACATAAAGACCATCATAAATTTCATAATCCTGACCACTTTGGGTTTTTTTCCAGCCTTCGCTAACTCCCATAATACCGGGAATACGCATGCCATTGTATTTCATATAATGAAGGATGGCATCGCTGGAACCTAGAAGTGAAGGATCTTTTTCATATTTATACATATAATGCTGTGACATGCTGAATGTCAGCGAAGTATAAATGTGCTTATTTAATTGATATTTCCCGGTGGATTCATCCTTCCCAAGAAAATTGTCCCACGCATTCGATTTCCAATAATTCTTTTTAATAAAATCCAGGTATTTAGAATTATGGGTTACGTCGTATAAATTAAAAAAGGCATGGTCAGTACCGATATGGCTGACCGAAACAGGATATGCAGGATTGTAATGATCAATCAACCAATCCCCCAGATGAATAGCTGCAGTTTTGGCTTCTGTATTGTTGAAAATCCTGTAATCATTCAGTAGGGCTGAAATTATATAGCCCTGCTCATGAATGTCCCATAACCGGTAAAAACGTTCACCCGGTAAAAATACCCCTATGTATCCATCCTGGTCAGCTGTTTCTAAAAGTTCCTGAACGAGGTATGTTTTCAGTTTAATTACTTCCTTATCCTTGCTGTAGGCTGCAAAATTTATCAGGGCATACAGATTCTTTCCAAGACCGATATATCGAAAATCTTTATCTATGAAACGATCTTCAGGGATATCCTCAATGGACATGCCAAGACTTTTAAATTTAATTTGAAAAGGATTGAGAAAATCCTCTTCAAAATTAAGTTTTAATATATTCTCTTCCACTGTTAAATCTATTCTTCTGCCCAATTCACCGCCAACCTTAATCTCCTCAAATCCGTAAGGATTCCGGATAGTGAGATTACCGAAGTCAATTTGAATACTATCCAGTTCCTTCTGAAAATTCACACCCAGTTTCGCACGGTCGTAATGCTGGTAATTCAGAGGTGTCTGATCTTGCTGGGCTATAAGAATATCAGAAGAAATGATGACAATAAAGCATGCTAAATAAATTCTTTCAACCATATTCTTATAAATCAATCCGTATGAAACAATTCTTCCATATCAGCCCACCATTCTCCTTCCGACCTGCTATCAACCGGCATCTGACAGGGAATACATACTGACCACCACTCCTGTGTAAGCGGATCGGCAGCCATCTTTTTCATATCTGCATCAAAATCTTTCCCTGTATATTCAAAATAGGCAAATAAAAAACCATCTTTATGAAAAATACTGTAATTGTTAATATTACACTGTTTTATCATGTCCAGTACACCCGGCCAGACTGCTGCATGAAGTTTTTTATACTCTTCATATTTTTCAGGTCTGAGCCTGATTGTTTGTCCGAATCGTTTCATTGTAAAAGTTTTTATGATGTAATTATCTGAATATACTTAGCATCTTTTAGCTGTTATTATCCGCTTGCAGTCAAGGTTCCCATATCAAAGACTGTTGGCATATCCTAAAAGGACGAATGAGATAATCAGGACAAGGTTGCCGATCATTAACACCATCAAGGGTTTTTTAAATCCTTTCCATTCCCCAAAACCGATACCCCAGACATTACTGATTACCAGGGCCAGGGCAATGAACATGGTCCACCCGATCACAGTACCAAGTGTACCCATCAGGGCTGTACCCTGCCCGTATACTGCAAGTGCTGCATACCACATAAATGCGGTTGCCAGTGCCCACAAAAATCTTTTTCCTGAATTCTTTGTCTTATAAGTCGAAAAGGATTTATTTTTTATCAGCAAATAGACCGCATATACAAAATTGACAACGAAATTTCCATAAAATACCACCATCCATGCTGTTAAACTGGCATTTCTTGGCAATACACCCCGTGAGACAGCATAATCGGCAACCACCTTTGCATTATCGAAGCCAATATTGGCAAACGCACTCAATAATCCGCATACTATGGCCATAAACAATCCTGCATAGAATTGCTTACCATACTTAATACCAATGACGGTACTGCTTTCTGAAGTCTGCATTTTATCACGCCGGATTCCAGCCAGGCTCAAAATGCCTACTCCTACAAGCATGATAAATACCCCGGTAATTATGAATGGGAAAGAGGGTTTTGAATAAAAACCGGAAATCTGGAATAATGGAACAAGGGTACCGATTGCCGAAGCCAGTCCCATGGTAATGCCGTTACCCAGCGATACGCCAAGATAGTTCATCGTATACCCGTACAGGATAGCCCCGATTCCCCACAGAGCGCCAAACAGAATTGCCTTAGCCAGAGCAGCCAGCGGAACGGACACAACGATGTTCAATGCACCGGGTACTGCAGCCAGCGTCCAGATAAGGGGAATTATGATCATTCCGAACAGTGAAAAAACTGCCCAGAACGCTTCCCATGACCACGGAGCGAATTTTCTCATACCAAGGCCAAAAGTTCCCTGGAAAAAACCAGCAATGATTAACAGGAAAATAGATAGGACGAATGGATTCATTTGGCTGGATATTAATGGTTTGTTTTAATTTTAAGTTTCACAGGGCAACCCCTGATCTGCTCAATTAATGGTCTGTCATATTGCTTCTTCCCTGCTCAATATACTGTTCCATCAGGTTTGTCAGTTCTTTAACCTGTTCCAGGTGTTCCGGATAAAGGTTGTATTCTTCCCGGTGATCCCTGCTCAAATTATATAACTGACCGGGAGTTGAAATGCCATAACCTTCCGGGGTGACCAGGTCACTAAAACCTCCTGATTTGTTTGTCAGTATTAGCTTCCAGTCACCTTTCCTCACCGCAAGCGCCCCATCATAGGACTGATGAATCAATGATTCCCGTATAGGATGTCCGGTTTTTTCTCCAAACAATAAAGGGGACAGGTCATAACTGTCTTCCCCTGAATCATACGGAAGTTCATATTCCACGATACCGGCTATTGTCGCAAAAACATCGATCTGGCAAATCAGGCTATTATTCATTTGTTTTGGAGCAGTATTTTCCGGCCATCTTACAATGAATGGTATTCTGTGTCCACCTTCCCACAGATCACCTTTATAACCCCTTAAACTTCCGTTTGGTGAATGATTGTATTTCCTGACAGAACCGATTTCCCCCGACCAGTTTGTCCCGTCCCGGCAGGGTGAACCGTTATCGCTAGTGAAAATGATCATTGTATTCCTGACCTGGCCGGTGAGTTCCAAGGCTTTCATGATCTGGCCAGTTGTCCAGTCCACCTCTTGCACATAATCCCCATACAATCCTGCCTGGCTTATCCCGATAAACTTTTTTACTGGCGCTATGGGTGTATGCGGCGCAGTCAGTGCAAAGTACAGGAAGAATGGCTGATCTTTATGGCAGGCCTGGTTGATAAAATGAATGGCCTTTTCTGTTATGATGGGCATCACTTCTTCCAGCTTCCATCCTTTCACCATCATCCCGGGTTTCCCGAACAGGGAATCCGGTTTCTTTATTCCGGGGATTTCAGTTACCTTATTGTTTTCGATAAAGCAATACGGGGGAAAATTGGGCACATCATCACCGAAATAATAGTCGAATCCATAGTCCAGAGGTCCCCCCAAGATGGGTTGGGAATAATCGACGTTTTCTCCATTCGTGCTTTTGGCAGGAATACCGTCATTGGTAGGCCAGTCCCATCCCAGGTGCCATTTGCCAATGGCAGCGGTAGTGTAATTTTTCTCTTTCAAAATCTCAGCAAGGGTAAGTCTTTCCTTTTTTATTAACGGTCCGTCCCATTCCCATAACACCCCCTTTTTTAATTCTGTCCGCCATGGATATCTGCCAGTCAGCAGGGCATACCTGCTCGGTGTGCACACAGCGGATGTGGAATGTGCATCGGTGAAGCGCATACCATCCCTTGCCAGTTGATCAATATTTGGGGTTTGTATTTTACTGTCAGGGTTCTGGCATGAAATATCGCCATAACCAAGATCATCGGCATAAATTATTATGATGTTTGGGAGGTAATGATCCCCCTGATCACCGAAGCAACCGTCAAACCCGGCGGCACAGAGTGCAATGACCAGATAATTCAAAAGTCTCAGGTTCATTTCTTTAAATACTTATTATTATTTTCAGTTATTACCAAGATAAGGTATCGTTGAAACTGGAGCAAGATAAAAGTAAGTCTTTTATTTTGCACTCCTCTAAATGTATCCGTTGCTTAAATCCTGAATAATTATAATTTTATAAGAAGAAAATAATGCAGGATAAACTTGCTGTGTTCCCTACCCTTTAAATGTATTGTCACCGAACCTGATCCATCCGCAATATTCAGATTTCCGAAATACTCACTTTCAACATATGTTTCTTCCGGCCGGTTCAAATTTTTCCAGTCTGACAATTCATTCTGCCGCTGCATAAACCGGATTTCACCGGAAGAAGGGGTCATGAAATAGGAGCAATACATTTTATATACACCATCAACGGGAACTTCGAGATTGAATTTCGCCAGCATTGGTTCATCATTTAACGATTCGAGTATCATGACTCTTTTCTGATCCACGCTTTGACCAACTACAATTTTCCCATTCGTAACAGCCTGGGCAGGAAGATAGATACCATGAAACTTAATAATTTCCGGTTGGGGATAAGCAGATAAACCTGCTGTCGGAGTTTTTTGCTGAAGAGCTTTTTCAGCATAATAAAATGAAACCGAGGAATAATCTACCGGAAACTTGTTGCCAACAGGACCATGTTCGATCGTTAATTTAAAATCTTTTTGAAATGATAATTTATCCGAGATAAAATGGCGGTATCCACCGGTTCGGCTTAACGGAAGGTCATATCCCAGACAACCGTGAGTGGGAAGACTTTGTGCCATGTCCCAACGGTCAGGGATAGCATACCATCCGCCATTAAAATATTCCTCGCTACCTGTTCCATGCATACGAAGTTTCCCATCGCTGGTTACCTGTTCATCCCCTTCAAAAAAACCTGTTGACCCGGGAATTAATCCCTGGCAGTTAAGTATGGTGCCTGCATAATGTCCCTTTCCGGAGATCATCGGCATAATTTCATACGGTTCCCCTTCCGGTGGTTCAATTTCCCTTTTCCAGTAAGCGTAGAATTTCCCTTCGTTCCGTTCCCTGGATCTTTCTGTATAAAAAAATTTTATTCCTATCTCCTTTCCAGATGATTCTTCAGTTTTGAGGTATTCAAGCTCAACCATCCCATAGTGGTCAAATGGCATGGGATAATAGGTATAGGAAGTGCTTCCTGATGTGCCGGACAAAATCGAACGCATACTTTTCTCTCCAAAATAATATCCAAAAAAGTCTTTCACCGGTACATTTATGGCCCATTCATTTTCGTTGTCCCATTTAGCTCTCAAAACCAAGCAATTGTTATTTTTATCCAGTTTACTTATTCCTGTCATTTCTATCCCGATAATTCTACCGCCATGGGTCATTTCAAAGATCCTTTTCGTTTCGCCAGGATTTATATTAATGTTGGCCTCGTTTGTTTTAATATTTTCATAAATATCTTCCAGGTAATTGGTCCCGTAATTGTTCCATATCCTTACTACATTTCTAAGGGCTTCCTTTTCCTGCTCATCCCAGTCCAAAGAAAATGAAGTTATTTCAGTATTTTCCGGGTAAGTTCTGTACTGGAGATGGTAGAAGTGCATCTTGCCCTTGAATACCACCTTGCAGGATTTCTTGTAGGGTATGGGCAGATAGCAGTAATATCCTCCCAGTTCGTACCCGCATACTGGGCTTAAAAAAGGGAACCGGTTACTGGTGTACATGTCTATAAAAGGCATGTTTATGCGAGGAGTCTGTTCACCATCGAAGAAGAATTGTATGGTGTCATGGGTTGCAGGGGGTGCCCATCTTACCCTGTTGATTACCCCCGGACCTTTCATTTCTGCAATTACCAGGTCATCTCCCTCTTTTCTGATGAATGAATAGGTCCCGCTGAATCCATCATCATTTTTTCCGGTCCGGTCATAACTGGAAAACTGTTCAACATAGCTGTTTTCAATGTATTGTGGGAGCCGGTCAACCTGATAAAGGAGTTGCAGTTCATGCAGCAGTCCCTGGGCCGTTATGAGTTGACTTATCATGATCATAACATTTAAACAAAGAAACTTCATCATCAGTTATGACTGAAAATTTATATAAGAATGAATATATCCTTTGAATATATACGTCTTAGAATCTGGTGTGTTAAAAATCATGAAAATATGGTTAAATCAATGGAATTAGCGGCCCCATGGCAACTTCTTTTTGCGGGTTTTTATATGAACAGACCATTAATATGCAAGGTAATAAAAGGAATAATGGCAGGTCAGGAATTTTCAATTCAATATAAATGGTTTTACAGGAATTAAATTGAATAAATTCTGTTCCTGACAAAGACACTGACTGCCAGTCCTATAACTATTCTAATGAAATAAGGCCGGCAGTCAGATTGCTGTTATTCTTACAATACAACAGTTACACCTTCCGAATAACGCGTTGATGATTGATAGTCCGGATCTTCATATTTACTAACGTCCACGGCACCCTTTACTTTTACAACAAATTTATATGTTTCATCAGAATCATAACTTTGGTATGTATAAGTTTTAGGTGCATCAGCCACTTCTACCGAACCAAGACTCATTAAACCGAGTAAGGAGGGTGTACTTCCCTGGTCAACAGTATATATTTGAATGACCACGGATACAGGTTGCAGGATATCACCCGGATACGATGATGGAAGGTTCCAGGTAAGCACTGCAGTGGTATCCACAGCTGTAACGGCCAGGTTTGAAACCGGGTTAATCGATTCCCCTGGTTTTGAATCAAGGACATCGTATTCACTGCAGCCAACAGCAAACAAACCGATCAGGAAAATATATAATACAATGTTTTTCATCTTATATAATTTTTTGGGTGCTACATTTAATTTAGATTAATAGCCAGGATTTTGCTGATAAACACCTTGTGACAGGTTTATCTGATTCTGGGGAATTGGAAGGTACTCATCCCTTCCTGATGTAAACCTGGCGACCTCTAGCCAGCTCCATCTCTTGGATTCCTCTTCAAAATAGGTGTTCATGACATCTTCAGTAATTCCCCAACGAATAAGGTCAAAAAAGCGGCGTCCCTCACATGCTGTTTCCAGGCGCTTTTCCCAGGTCAATGCCTTCATGGCAAAATCCTTATCCCAGGTACAATTCACACCCGGCTGATACAGTTGAACATTATAATCCAGACAGGGTGATCCATCCGTAAATTTCAGCCTGTCTGTACTGTTAGCTGCCCGCTCCCTGACCTGGTTTATCAGGGGAACAGCCTCACTTTCCCTGCCAAGCTGGATAAGTATCTCTGCCTTCATCAACAAAACCTCTGCAAAGCGCATGTTAGGCTGATCCATACCACTCCATACAATGCCCGGGCGCTTCTGGGCCCAGTCCCAATCCGGATGAAGCATTTCCTTCATTGAATTAAAGTAACCGTACTGGTGAGGCGCCCTGGCCCCTGTACTGTCGAACAGTAACTCGGGATCATATTTCCAGGGCTGGCCAGGCATTGCAACCGTATGGCTCAACCTGGGATCGAATGTGTTCGTCGCAAAAAACTCAGGTCCCCTTCCCACGATATCTTCATCCGAATAGGTATCAAATTCTGGCAATCCGTCAGGTCCGGTTTTGAATGCTTTGACCAGGTCGTCACTTGGTTTATGAAAATCACAGCAAGTATAATGAGGTGACCAGCTGGGAGTATTTAAGATAATGCTGGAATTTGAATATCCATTTGGCAAACCATCATCGATTGAATACTGCTCTGACCATACAGATTCCGGATTAATATCATCGTACTGGGGAAGAAAATTATTGGCAAAATCCTCTGCCAGTTCGAGTGGCCCATTTTGAATAATGTCATCCAGATAGGTAAGGGCTGTTTCCAGCCGGCTTGTATTTATATTCACCACCTTGTTGGTCCCGTCCTGTTCATATGCCATCCACATCATGGTTTCTGCAGCCCAGGCCTCGGCAGCCCATTTGGTGGGCCTCCCCAGATCCTCCTGTTCTGTGGGAAGCATTTCAGCCGCCGCTTTAAAATCATTATAAATCTCTGTCCAGAGGGAAAGATCATTCATTGAACCATCATCAGGTCGGTTGGGAACATTTTTATAATCTTCCACCGCCAGATCTTCTTTAAATATGGGTACCCATTTCCATCGTTTTTTCAACTTCGAATATTGATACCCCCTCAGAAAATAAAGTTCTCCTAAACGTGCATTCTTCAAGGGATATTCTGACTCATCCATACTTTTTACCATGTTGATGGCATTATTGGTCCTCGAAATGGCAAAATATAAAGTAGTCCAGGTATCGTCATTACGACCCATCGTTGTTGTAGCCAGGGTAAAAACCTCCTGGTAGTACCAGTTGGCCTGATCATTTATGCCACCACCTCCTTTATATGCATTATCCGAGCGTACACTGCCAGGCACCCAATCGGCCCATTGTCCCTGCCAGTAACCGCGATGGGGGGCATAAGAATATGCTGAAGTGACGAATCCTTCAACATTCTCCGGGGAAAGAAGCTGGCTTGCTGTAAGCGTACCTTTGGGGTTGATACTCAAATAGTCTTCGTCACAAGCTGTGGTAAATATTACCACTATAAATATCACTGATAGTATATATCTGATTGTTTTCATCGTTCATTTTTTAATATGATACATTAATTTTCAGGAGGAAAATCCGGGGACGCATATAAGTTACATCATAACTTCCTACGTAAGGTGTCTCTGCATCTCCTATTTCCCACGCGTCATCACCCCACCATTTATAAACATTGATCAGGTTTTGAGCACTTAAAGCTAAATGAATCCTGGTTTTCCCTAATAGATTTCCCGGAATAGTATATCCTATTTCTACATTTCTAAGCTTCAGATAGGATCCTGACTTCATAACATATGTTGAAAGCCGGTTTTCATCATTGCTGTTGACCAATGTCAGGGCAGGAATATCGGAATCGGAGTTATCCCATGGATTCCATGCCTCGAGGATTCTTTTCGGATGATTTGCATCTTTCTGAACCAGCACATTGGCAAAATCACTCAGTGTTAACCATCCATTACGAATGGTATTCCCGGTAACCCCCTGCCAGAACATGGAAAAATCAAAATTTTTATAATACGCCGTGAAATCAAGACCATAACTTAAATCAGGGTCTGTTTCTCCGATCCATGTCCGGTCATGTTCAGTGGTGATCTGACCATCTCCATCCAGGTCCTTAAACCTGATCCTTCCGACTCCTTTTCCAGCCTGTTCCGGACCTTCAAGGACTTCCTGCTCTGTTTTATACAGGCCATCCGCAACAAATCCATAGGCAGAATGAAGAGGTCTTCCTAAAATATTATCCTCCAGTCCGTTTCCCCCATATGAATAGATCACGCTTTCGGGAAGGTCATCGACCACATTCTTTTTCATATGATAAAACATGTTCGCCTGGATACTATATTTAAAATCCCCACCCGAGTTACCCATGTAATTCAGCAGGAATTCCAATCCGGTATTGGTCATATTGGCTGCATTGATCCATTGCTGTGCACCTTCACCCTGAACAGCTAAAACAGCCGGTTCATACAACATCCCGTTGGTATATTTATAAAAGTAATCAATTGATCCTGAGATCCTGTGGTTCAACAATCCGTAATCAACACCAATATCAACCTGTTGTGTTGCCTCCCATTTTAAATTGGGATTTCCCCGGTGCACAATACGATAGCCTGAAGGTAGCTGCCCGCTGTTTTGACCTGTTATGGGATAAGCAGTAGTTACATAATCTGCATCAAAGACATCCACGATGGCATTTGTCGGGATATTCGAATTACCGTTCATACCCCAGCTGGCCCTTAATTTGAGATTTGAAATAACATCAATTCCGGAAAGAAATCTTTCCTCGCTTATTCGCCATCCGGCCGAGACAGCCGGGAAGTAGCCAAAGCGATTATTTTCACCGAACACTGAAGAACCATCTCTCCGAATGGTGGCAGAAAGCAGATATTTATCACTGAAGACATAATTGAACTTTCCGAAATAGGACAACAATTTCCATTCATCTGCATCTCCTGATAACTGCATTGTACCTGTAGCAGCATCCAGTACAGCATAATCCAGGCTTTCCAACTCCAAACCTTCCCGATAACCGTACACTTCTTCAAACAAATAATTCTGAGTTTCTGTTCCGGCTACAAAGTCAAGCCGGTGCTTTTGTAAATTCAGGCTATAGTTGACCGTATTACTCCAGGTTACATAAATATCATTTGCCGATAAGGATCCGACGCCATTAATATCCACTCCTTTCCCGCCCGCTTCGTGCCACGCTTCCTCAAGATGCCGAAAACCGTCCTGTGTATAATTGATCCCAATATTGGTTTTTATATCCAGACCTTCCAAAATATTCACACTGGCAAAAATATTTCCAAAAACTTTCAGCCTGTTGTTAATATCATCTTTATGTGAAGCCAGACGCCGAAGAGGATTTGGAAAATCATCCATAGCCAGATTTAACTCCGGTCCGCCATACATTGTACCATCTTCACTATAAACGGGAATTATAGAAGGAAAAACCAGGATATTCCGTTCTTCGTTCACGGCTGCCGCAGTATACTTATCTACTGCTACAGATCTGCTTACGATATTTTCAATCTGACCCGGCCATTTAAGCTTTGCGATTGCAAAATTTTCTCCCACTGTTAACCGGTCATTTAACATTTTATACTCTGAATTCAACCTCATGGTGATCCTTTGCATCGATGTATATTTCTGGGTTCCCTGATTTTCGAAGTAGTTAAGGGAAAGCATTTGCCTGGAATTCTCCGTACCGGTCTGCAAGGTAATCTGGTGATCCTGCTGTAATCCAAGTTGAGTGCATTCTTTTATCCAATCGGTATTGGCAGCTCTCTGAACACCATCAGTCAACCATTCAATGGGTTGTACATTATCAAGCACAGGCTTTCCGCCGGCCTCCCTGTGCCATGTGTAATTATACAGCTGCTGGGTTGTTGAAGGATCTTCTCCATCGTTCACTGCACACCAGAAGAGCATGCGACCGTATCCTTCGGTGTCCAGTAGTTCGGGGTATTTATAATGCTGGGAAATACCAAATTTCCCATTATATGTCACACGTGTTTCTCCTGACTTTCCCTTAAGGGTTTCTATCAGGATTACACCGTTGGCGGCCCTTGCACCGTAGATACTTGCCGAAGAAGCATCTTTCAGCACCTGCAGAGAGGCAATATCCTGGGCATTAATATCCCTGAGATTCATATCTGTGGCCAGGCCATCAACCACTATCAAAGGATTGCCGGCAGTCATGGAGCTTTGCCCGCGAAGTGTCACAATCACATCGCCGGTTGGACTTCCATCGGTGGTTATATTCAGACCGGGGATTCTTCCCTGGAGGGATTGCAGCAAATTCGAATTCTGGGTTTTTGTTACTTCCTCCTCAGGAACAATTGAAACCGCACCAGTAAGATCAGCCTTCCTCTGGGTCATGTAGCCGATGGAGACTACTTCCTCCAAGTCGAAATAAGCTGCTTCCATGGTGATGCTGATCACTGTCTGATTCCCGATAGAAATTTCCTGTGTCAGCATCCCGACAAAAGAAAACACAAGAATTTTAGCATCATCCGGCACATCTATCTCATAATTGCCATTGATATCTGTTATCGCTCCTATGGTAGTTCCCTTGACAACCACAGTGACACCAATAAGGGGATCCCCCATATCATCCGTCACGGTTCCCGTTATAATCCTTGGTTGCAACTTGGTTTTAACACGGGTCAAATATTCTCCCGGAGACAGGATGATCTGCCGGTCGATCACAACATAATCAATATTTTGGTCTTCGAAAAGGGATGCCAGGACATTAGATATGGGCTCATTTTCAACCTGTATATCAACATGCCGCTCAACATCAACAAGTTTATAATTGAATAGAAAGTAGAATTCACTCTGGCTTTCTATCTCATTCAAAACACCCTCAACGCTGACATCATTTAAATTCAGTGTTAATTTGGTGTTTTGAGAATAGGAATTATCAGCAAGTAGCTGAAAGGTAGTGAGAAACAATAGAATCAGGCTATTTCTCATAATTCTAATGATTTTTGAGAAGAATATTTTATAAAAATATACTCCATCATTTCTGAAGAATTTTTTCATACTTTTGTTTAGTTTAGTGAGTTGTTAATACTTGATGTTCTGACTTCAGGAATCACTTGCTAAATTTGGGGAAAGTGTACCAGCACTTTCCCTTTTTTTGGTTTAAGTTAAGTCATAGGGCATTTAGGTTTATTGGTTTGACATTAGTTAATTATCAGGACTATAATACAATTCTATGGATCTTTTGCCGTATGTTCCGTCAGGATGTATCCCCCTTCCCAGTTCTTTGTATTTAATAGGTGACGTAATTTGTAATAGTTTCAAAACTTCATCCAGTGTTTCATCCACAAACGTTGCACGATACCGGTATGATTCCAGTCTTTTGTCTTTGATAATGATATTCACGTTATACCAACGATTAATTTTTCTAACAATTTCTATCATGGATTCGTTTCTCAAGACAAGCTTTCCTTCCTTCCACGAAATATATTCATCAATATTCACATCATTTAACTGTGTAAGATTTGTGCCTTTAATAATCTTCCAGTTATACCCTGGATTCACATTACCAAAAGATACCTCCCTTCCATATCCATCGGTACCGAGAACCTCAACAATACCGGTTTCAGTAGTGACCTCAATGTTCTTATCACCCGGATATGCCATTACATTAAATGAGGTTCCGTGTACCTTAACTATTATATCCTGGGTGACAACCTCGAAGGGCTTCTTATGATTTTCTTCGACGTTAAAATAAGCTTCTCCATTAAGTTCCACGATTCTTGTTTTTCCCTTAAATTCATTTTTGAATTTAAGATAACTACCACCGTTAAGCCATCCGGAAGAACCATCAGGAAGGATAAAATTCGTTCTGGCTCCCTTGGGGGAATAAATTTCCGAACTTGAAATTAACTCTGAACTGGAAGCCCTTCTTTCCCAATTCAAAACTGTAAGAAATAAAAGCGGTATAAAAAGTAAAGCAGCAATCCTGGTCAGGTACTTGATGAATTTAATTTTAACTTTGTTTTTGTTATAAACTCTGGCTTCTTCGAGCCTAAGGAGATGGTGTATCCTGCCATGTATCCTTGTTTCATCATACCCATGAACAGAAATATCTTCAGTTATCTCATCCCAGAATTCCTTAGATACTTCTCTTAATTCTTTTTCCATCATCAGGCTAGAAAACCATTCTTCAATTTTCTTTTTCTCTTCAATTGAGCCTGTTCCTTTGAAATAATGCCTGAGCAATTCGAAATCAATCATTTTGAAATATTCACTTTATTTAACAATCTTTTTTTAATTCAAGAGAATTAAAAGTACCCAGAATTCTGGGTACTTTTAATTAACATAACCGCTAAATCTAACCACTAAACCTAAAATCAACCTACGAATTAAAATCTTTTATTATATACTATACTTCAGGCACTACATTCACCCAGCGGTAAATTAAATTTATATTTAGACTAAATATGCATAAATGCCTGGTTCACTGAAATTATTAAGGTTGTGGAGTCTTCAGCCGGAAAGCCGGAGTAATTAATACAGGAATTAATAAATGAACAAACAGATAAATAAAAAAGTAATTAACCTCTTATCTTCGATCACCTGTTTTAGTTTCTTTTTTGCCCTGTGCAGATGATTTTCAACTGTTTTTTTAGAAATATTTAACTTAGTTGATATTTGATCGTTGGATAAACCTTCCTTATTACATAGCAGAAAAACTTCCTTTTGTTGCGGTGGCAATTTATCTATAGCCTTCATTAATAACTCGAGCAAGTTATTATACTCAACCTCTATATTCTCCTGAACCTGTGTTTCAGGTAAAGTTTTTGCATAATTTTCGAGATGTTTCTTCTCCCGTGCTGAATCTTGAAATCTCCTTCTTATTGCATTAAAGGTGATTGTAAACAAATAAGAATTAAAATTGTACTGCTCATTCAGGTCTGCTCTCTTTCTCCAAAGATTCATGAATACTTCCTGCACAACACCTTCTGCTTCCTCTATACTTTTAAGATAACTTAATGAAAAAGTGTAGATTTTTCTATTGTATTTGAAATAAATCTCATCGAAGGAAAACACATCTCCTCTTCTCAGATTCCTTATAAGTTCTTTAATATTTGAATTATCTGCCAAATAGTTATTTGTAATACTGAATTGGATAATATATACTTCTTCTTTGTCTGATAAAAAAGAACAGCAATAATTAATATTCAAGTCATGAATTAACTGGCCGGAATTGAAGCTCCTCGCTGCAAGCGGCGAGGAATCTTCGATCCTTTATCTTTGCTTATATCTGTGCTCGCAAACCCCGCCGCAAGCAGCGTTGAATGAGCTCGCAGGATCCTATTTCCAAAACCGACTTTCTATCAAAGATCGATAAGATTCTACTCATTACCAAAATTGCTCTAAAAATCATTTAGATCCCCCGCATAGAAGATTTACTTCAGAAATGAGCTGTTAATAAAATTATTAGCCAAAAAATCATCTGACTGTTATTTAAATCTTACTGAAAAGATCTGCATATACCTCACCATTATTTCTGACGATTTTGCCGGTTTTGATAAATTGCATGTAAAACTCTGATCTTGGATCAGTATAGGTTGACATTTTTGTATTCATTTTACCAAGTAATTCCAGAACAGCATAAAAGGTTCGATTGTAAAGCCGGTTGATTGAAGAATTCCAATGACTTTCCGAGGCGAGTAGTTTCACTGCCTAAGATGTTTCTTTAACTTTGTGGACTCCCACTTTAATTAAAATACTTTATTCTTTATGAAGGACTATTTGAAATTATTGCCAGTCGTTTACCTGGCATTAGTTATGACAGGATGCGCTAACACTGATCAACCTGATCAGGGACAGGAGAAGTTGAGATTCATCTTTATAACAACCGTAGTGAATGAAGACTTTTTCATGCCGGTAAAAAAAGGTATGGAAGATGCAGCCCTGATGTTGAATGTGGAGTGCTCTTTTACCGGAACGGAGGGAGTGGATGTGGCAGCCCAGGCCAGAATGGTCCGTCAGGCTGTTCGTGGCGGCTACGACGGAATTACATTAAATATAATTGATCCTGTAGCATTTGATACCGTCGTTCATGAAGCCATTAAGGCAGGTATTCCTGTGGTCGCATTTAACGTTGATGACCATGCTACCCCCAATGAACGCCTCAGCTCGGTAAGCCAGCACCTGTATGAAGCAGGGAAAAAACTAGGGAGAGAAGCAGCGAAATTTATCCCTGATAACAGTGAAATCATGATGACCATGCACGACCAGGGAGTATCGGCGCTTGAAGACAGGTTGCATGGTATCCAGGAAGGTTTACATGAGCCCCAATTTCTGTGACGATCCCTGAAAATTCGTGTCCGACAATGAAAGGGACTTTAGTCGGTATGCCAATATCGCCTTTGTAAATATGAAGATCTGATCCGCAAATCCCCACAGCTTTTGCCTTAATTTTCACTTCGTTATCACCCGGATCCGGCTCAGGGACATCCCTCAGCTCCATATTGCCATATCCTTCTTCATATTTAACTATTGCTTTCATGATATTTATTCTTTTTAAATATTTTATATACTCCTATTGTGGCCATTGGTAAAAGGAAAACGATCAAAAAGCCCCAGCTGATAATTCCATATCCTTTTGCAATCAGATCAATGATCCCGAAAAAAGAAAGAGCAGCAGATGCCAGTAAAAATGAAATGGCGAACAGGGGAAGTAAAAATTGGCGATTGCCTCTTTCCGGGTTTCTACATAACGGATACAAAAAATGACTCCCACAACATTCGCCAGGTTATAAAAGGCATATTGCAGCGATGAAACGGGCCAGTTGCCATCAGCCTCTGCATGAGAAAAGTTATCAATTATCCGGTCACCGAATTTTGTGAATGTTATTACCAGGAAGATAATGTAAACGGCATATAACAGAAATGACCACACCGACAGAAATTTCTCAATCTTGTCCGAACCTTTATAGGTAAAAAAACCAACTATCATTAACATAACTACCACTCCAAGGATATATGGCAGTCCAAAATCATCCCTAAGAATAACACCGGATGCCGAACTGAGAACTGCCAGTACCAGCAGGACATATATGAGAAAAAATTCCTCAAAGATAAACCAGGATTTTCCCAGGAGTTGCTTAAAAAATCCTAGTAGTTATATGCATTGAATTTTCTCGAGAACTCAAAAATCAAAGCTAAGAAAATGGCCTATACAGTAGTAGTGACCAATAACATCCCAGCAATACCTTTTACCGGCCCATGGCTCAGGAAGAACTCAATGATCTCACGCCCTGTACCATATCCGCCACCGATTATTACCGATTGGAAAATAAATCCCGGAAGAAGATATTTCCTGAAAAAGTTTTTATGCATATTTTAAATTATACCTGAAAAATTCATAATGATCTCTTAATAATCAATAAAGTTTTTGATTACTGGTTATTGGCAGATGGATAAAAGTTAACGTGGACCTGTTATTATCCAATATTGAATTGGGAATTTAAGCTATTGATAACCATTACCTTATAAGCTCGACCCTTGTATAATAGGCACTGCAGAGCGGTGTGCCGTTTTCGTCCATTAACCATGTTTCAATCTTATGGATACCTTCCTTTAGTTCAACAGTAAATTTCACTTCGGATTGATCTGATACGGTCCTGGCTGTCTGGTCAGAATCCTCGATCTTTAGCCTGGCCTGAGCAACAGGTATGGCGCCACGGTTAACGTTTCTGATCTCCATGGCCCCTGCAAGCGGGATCCCGGAAGCGGGATGCCACCTGTACAGGGTAAATTCATATTTGCCAGGTGTTTCAACCTGCACATCCCAGTAACCAATCCTGTTGCCGGCAACCAGGTCGCCTGAATTATCCGCATAGGACCCCTGCCAGTCGGACGAATAAAGGGTAAGCGGATTCTGTTTTTCCGTTCCCAGGTGAATGTATCTTTTTTGATTGTAGCCTGTAAGGGCTTTTTCCTTCCACGTCCGGTAATATTCCTGCATAGTGTTCATCACATCCGGATATTTCTCAGCTACATCCGTTGTCTGTCCCGGATCTGTTGAAAGATCGTATAATTCCTTATCCATTACCAGCCGCCATTTCTTCCACATCACCACCCTGTTTTCTTCAGGCCTGTAAGGATTATCGTACTCAACCACCAGGATCCGGTCATCCAGGTTTTCTGTATTTCCTGAGAATACCGGTGCAAGTGATGAACCATCAAACGTTGCATTTTCCGGTTTTTTCAATCCACACCAGTCAATCAGGGTAGGAAGCAAATCCTGGCATTCAGCCAGCACATCGATATCCCTCGGTTCTCCCAGGTTCCCGTCCGGCCATCTAATGAACAGAGGTACCCTGTGTCCTCCTTCCCAGGGTTGGGTCTTATGTCCCCTCATTCCGGCATTAAAGACTTCATACCCCCTTACCGTACCGTTATCCGTCATATAAATAAGGATTGTATTATCTGCAAGGCCCTTCTCATCAAGTGTGCTGATAAGCCGTTCCATGTTCTCATCGATATTGGCTATCTGTCCAAAAAACTTTGACACCACAGGGGTCATTCCTTTTTCAAGATAGGGATCGGAATATTCATCATCGCAGAGATGCGGTCCATGGGGACAATTAGTGGCCAGGTAAACAAAGAAAGGTTTATCACCTTCGTTCCATCTACTGATATAATCCAGGGTCTGGTCGAACCATACATCGGTGCAATATCCAGGATATTTTTCCAGGTCCTGGTTATGCCTGAAGGTAGCATCCCAGTATGTATTTTGATAATAATCTGCAATGGAGCCTATACCCCATGCACCATGTGAAACCGTCTCGTCGAATCCCCTGTCCTGCGGCCGGTACGGATAACTGTCACCCATATGCCACTTGCCGAAATGGGCGGTTTTGTAACCTGAAGCTTTAAAAATGCCGGCCATTTCCGGCAATTCCTCCCTTACCATTGACCTTCCCAGGCATACTGCCGTACAACCGTTATATAACGCATCCATTCCTGTCATTAACTGGCCTCGTGTTGGCGAGCACATGGGAGCGGAATGGAAATCGGTAAACCTGATGCACTGATCATGCAGTTTATCAAGCACAGGTGTTTTCAATACCGGGTTGCCATGCACCGAGAGGTCACCATACCCCTGGTCATCGGTCAGCACCAATATTACATTAGGTTTTTGCTTTTTATCCTGGTTACATGAAGAGACCATATAAATGGTTCCTGCACCGGCCAGGAGGATCGTTAGGATAATTGAAATTCTTGTTTTCATAATCTTTAAGTTTTGATCATTATTTTTCAGCCGTCCGGATTTTTTTATTCCCTTTCAAGGATCAACTGGTGAAGGATAAACTGGTCGGTATCTTTTCCCTGCAAATGAATGGTCACCGTGCACATCCCATCCATAACCTGCACTTCACCAATGAATTTTTTGACCACATGCTCCACGGTATCGTTATACATGTCCATCCAGCCTGTCAGTGGTACCTGTCGTTGCATATACCTGACCTGACCGGAAGAGGGTGTACGGAAATAAGAGGAATACAGCTTATATGTCCCGTCGGAAGGAACTTTCAGTAAAAATTTAGCCAGCATCCAGTCCCTGCCCTCATCCAGCTCAAAGGTCAATACCCTGGCCCTGCCAATATTTCTTCCATTTATCAGTTTGCCATAACGGAATGCCTGGATGGTAAATACAAAGTTACTGTATATGAAAGTATCGAGGTATGGATACCCTGTCATCATTGCGTCAGGCGCCTGTTGTGGCAAAGGCATATCGGCATAATAAAAAGCTACCGACCGGTAATCGACCGGGAATTTGTTCCCAGAGGGCCCGTGTTCAATGGTCAGATGGAACTGATCGTTAAAATTAAGCTTATCCGAAAAATAGTGGCGATAAGCTCCAGTCCGGCCCTGGACACTGGTGTATCCCAGGCAACCATGCGATGGAAGACTGTGTGCCATATCCCAACGGTCGGGTATTGCGTACCAACCCCCGTTAAAATAATCCTCGCTTCCGGTGCCGTGCAATCTCAGTTTTCCATCTATCGTAGCCTGGTCATCTCCTTCAAAATACCCGGTTGATCCCGGAACCAGTCCCTGACAAATAAGGATAGTTCCAACAAAATGTCCCTTCCCGGAATATTGTGGCATAATGGAATAGGGAATGCCTTCCGGCGGATTTATCTCCCGCCGCCAGTAAGCATAGAATTTCCCCTCGCTGTCCTGTTTTGGATTCTCCGTAAAAAAGATCCTGACCAACAGTTCAATTTCTTTCTCAGGCGATCCTTTTGCATCAAGGTATTCAAGCTCCATCAACGCACCCTTTTTATACGGCATAGGGTAATACAGGTATGAGATGTTCCCTGCAGTTCCACCCAGCAGGGATCTCATACTTTTTTCACCGAAAAAGAATCCTAAAAGGTCTTTTACCGGGGAATTGATCCCCCAGTCCCTGTCATTATCCCATTTAGCCCTAATAATCAACCGGTTATCAGTCCTGTCCATCCTTTCTATGCCCTCCATTTCCAGGCCAATTATTCTCCCTCCCGTTTTCGCTGTAAAGACAGGTTTTGTTTCTCCCGGCCTGATCCTGATAAGTTCACTTTTTGTCTGGATATTGTCGTACAACTTGCCGAGATAGTTGGTTCCGTAACTTCCCCAGATATCAACTGCCTGCATGAGGGCAGATCTTTCCTCTGCATCCCATTTCATTGTAAAGGACTGAACCTTTTGGTCTTCAGGATATGACCTGTACTGGAGCTGGTAAAACAGCATCTTGCCGTGGAATACCACTTTACATGATTTGCTGTATGGTATGGGGAGATAACAATAATATCCTCCCACTTCGTGTCCGCATACAGGAAACAGAAAGGGGAAACGGTTGCTGGTAAAAAGATCTTCGAAGGGCAGGCTGATGCGTGGTCTTTCTTCTCCGTCAAAGAAGAATTGAATGGTATCCTCCGTGGGAGTTGGTGTCCATATCCGGTTGATTACACCAGGCCCTGTCATCTCGGCTATGACCTGGTTCCCGTCTTCCAATCTCAGGAATGAATATTTCCCTCCAAAGCCATCATCATTGTTACCCGTTGTGTCGTAACTGGAAAATTGTTCTACATAATCCATATCTGTGTATTCCGGTAAAAGGTTGATATGGGACAATTGTTCAAGCTCATACAACAAATCCTGGGCAAACAGGCTCTCGCCGGTCAAAATCATGAAAAAAACAAAAAAATATCTGCTAACAATAATATTCATAATACGATGGTAATTTAATTCTACAGGCATCCATTTGTTATCGTACCTGCCGCATTTCTTTCAAATTAACTAATTGATCCACAGAATAACAGCTCCGGCATTATCCCTGTCGGAGGATAAGGATCACCGGCAGTTTGCCGGGGCCACCACAGGAGAGGGACACGGGTAATTTATTACTTGATTCCCTATTTAACAATATAAAAGCTGGTCTGCCGCCCATCGAGAAACAAGGTCCCATGTCATATTCCTTAACCGGCATGTTCACGCTCAATTCGGCAGTAAAACAACTATTGGGAACAAGCTTCACATCTCCCCTACCCGGGTTGCTTACCTGTTCCCAGGGCAGGCCGATCAGCGGTCCCGGCTCATGAAGGAAATAACCAACGGAATGTGCAAATATTCTCGGATTAGGAATCCCTTTTCCCCGGGCATCTTTCAGAATATTGGTAAGCATTTCGTCACCGGTCAGGCCCGTTTTAAATCCGTCGCAATAGATGTCCTCGAGCCGGTTGCATTCCGCCATCAGCTTCTTATAACCAGGAGAAACATCTGTTTCCCCCAGACTCAGTACATAGGCCCATTCGGTATTATCGGAATTGTAATGCATATATTTCAAACTCACATCGCAAACAATGAAATCCCC
>CAYZEZ010000004.1:36687-42075 GCA_964477295.1 uncultured Bacteroides sp.
TATCGGAATTGTAATGCATATATTTCAAACTCACATCGCAAACAATGAAATCCCCCGGCAGCCCACTGGATTCTTCCCGTATTAATCCCGATTCTCTTTGGATCACGTTCCGTGACTATCCGCTTTAAGCAATCCCACTGGTTTTCTTTCCGCTCTGTGTCCCAGGCACCATGATCCCAAACATTGGTATAAAGCTCCTTAAAATCGGTCCGGGATATGTTGAGTCTTTCAACTCCTTTCCCGGGACCACGGTAATAGAATACCAGGATCTGTGTGATGGGACACCACATCTTATATGGTAGCATTGTTTCAAATACTGGATCCAGGTTTTATTTGAACTTCCCGGCAATCGATTTTAAATCAAGATCAAACAGTTCTCTGGTCAGCCCGGCCAGCTCTTCCTCACTACCCCGAATATGGATCACCCTCTGGATGTGCTTCATCGTTCCACCTGGCTTCAATTCTGCTGCCGGTGACGACGATTCAATCTCATAAAACGGTCCCATAATTGAACCATCCTCAACCGGACCGTCATTGTATGAATTAATGGCGTCACCATTATATGAATCATCCTGTTCCCCCCATTTTGAATTAACATAACTCATGGGGTCACCTGGCAATGAACACCACAAGAGGGTTAGTACCTTTTTCCCGGAATCATAGCTTCCACACAAGTTTTTTGCCCTTGCCGGAGGTATCCCAATTTTACTTCTGAATTTGCCATCGATTTTAAAATAGACTGTATTGCTATCGGTAGTAATCCTGTCAGCAGGTACCTTACCAAAATAATCGTCATTGACCACCACGCCATCTCCTTCAGGCTTATAAGGAATGAACACGGTTATATCCGGTGAAGGATTAAACATACACAGCATCCAGATTGAGAGAAGTCCCTTCTCTTTTGTCCAGGCCTTTCTCCCCCTGTTGGTGATTATATTCTCGGACTCATAGGCAACCATCTGGACGTTTTCCGGGATTTTGACCTGCAGGAGTGATGAAACATCCTTTTCATTCAGCAATGCTATGGATCTTTCAATACCGAGGCGGAATTCAGTGCCAAGGGTGTTTTTTAAAACGGCCTCTTTTGCAAATTTCACACCTCTATCATCAATCGATTTAATGTCGTAGGTTTCCGTATCGATGACCGGCGGCACAACCCAGTTTTCAAATACCTGTTCCGCTCCTTCTCCAAAGTATAACGAAAATGGCCCGCCTTCAGGCCCCAGCCAGAAACGTTCCTCTCCTCCGTAGGCATTGAATTGCGGATCCTGTTTACCAGATTCTATAAATGAATAATTGATCCAACCGAAGCTCATCCCGTCTTCACCCGCTGCGGTTGAGGTCAACACCCTGCCCTGCCAGCCAGGAATTACCAATAGCCTGGACAGGTCATCACTGCTCTTTAATTCAATAAATTTGATGTGGTGTTTTTGAAGAAATGCTTTGTCGTAGTTATAACTTCCCATTTTAGTATTGTTTTTTTGACTGCATGAAACAGCAACCATTATGATCGAGAGGATCAATAATTTTTTGATTTGGTGTATCATATTAAATAATTTCTTATCAATTATGCATTTTCAAATAAATCTTAAAAGGGGCATTTCATTCAGGAAGGAATTTATATGCACCCTTTATCCCGAATCCGGGAAACCAGATTAGAGAGATGGGAAAAATTTCCATCCCCCTACCTGCCTAACCTAATTATTCCAAAACTAACCTATGAAAAAGATCTGTGAAACGAAAATATATCGATGTTTTCAAGACCTTATCTTTTTCAGCCGGTAAACCTAACCGTACAGCGGACCATAAGTCACGCATGCCCTGTAATCCGAACCTTCGCTTTCCGATCCGAAGGAAGACCATGCAGATGGACGGAAAATTTTAAATGGGTCCACATTGTGCATGTTAACCGGAATTCTGAGCATGGATGCAAGTGTTATAAGATCTGCACCGATATGCCCATAGCTGATTGCCCCATGATTGGCCCCCCAATTGGCCATAACCGAATAGACATCCCTGAAGGGTCCTGTCCCGTTTGTCCTGGGCACGAACCATGTGGTTGGCCAGGTCGGATCGGTCCTCCTGTCGAGGGTATTATGAACGGCATCAGGCAACTCGATGGTCCAACCTTCAGCCAGTTGTAATACAGGACCAAGTCCTTTCACCAGGTTTACCCTGCACATGGTCACCGGCATCTGTCCCGCTGTCCTGAACTGTGAGGAATATCCACCACCCCTGAAATACTCCAGGTTAGCAGGGCACCAGTGTGTGCTTCCCAGGCATTTATCCACTTCTTCCTGTGATATATCCCAGAATGGTTTCATCACGGGATTACTTTTTTCATCCCTTTGCATGGCCGTTGCATCAAGGGTAGTTGAACCGGAATTAATGAGGTGAATAAAGCCGCCTGCTGCCAGTCCTTCCGCCTTTTGACCGGTTACCCTTTTCAATGACTCAGGGCTCCAGTAGGTGCGTACATCAGAAAATATCTGTGCAGTATTAGTCAGCAGGTGGCCAAAGAGCATTGAAATGCCATTCAGGCTGTCATTTTCAGTTGCAAAAACAAACGCTTCCCTGATTCCGTTCCAGTCGAAGGATGAATTAAGTATTGCCTCCGAAAAATCACCATTGGGCTGGAAGTCAGTCCACTGCCTCTGTCCCTGAAATCCGCCGGCTATGGAATTACGTCCCCTGGCTTCTTCTCCAAAACCCATCTCAGCCAGTTTTGGGTTCCCTGTCATCAGGTCACGCATAATCAGGGTCATTTTTACCACCATTTCCCATTCCCAATCTTTCCTTTTCCGGTCGGAAGGCTTTTTATTCAGGTCTTCTCCTTCCTTGCAGTTTTTCTTCACCCAGTCCAATGCTTTTTTAAACTCTTTTTCATCATAGATTTTCTTATCAACCCTCCTGATAATTTCGGACATATCCACAAATTCAGTACGTAATCCCAGGTAATCCAGGAAAAACTGAGGATCGACCGACGAGCCGACAATCCCCATGGAAGTATATCCGATGGACAGGTATGTTTTTCCTTTCATCAGGGCTACGGCAAGACCCGCTTTTACAAATCGCAGGATTTTCTCACGGACATCTTCGTGTATTGTTTGATCGCCGGCATCCTGCACATGTCTGCCATATATACTGAAAGTGGGAAGGCCTCTCTGTGTATAGCCGGCCAGTGCAGAGGCCAGATAGACAGCACCCGGCCTTTCGGTTCCGTTAAAACCCCAGATCGCTTTAGGTATCAATGGATCGCTGTCCATTACTTCATTTCCGTAGCACCAGCATGGCGTAACAGTCAGTGAAACTGCCACACCTTCCCGGGCGAACTGGTCAGCGCATTTCGCTGCATCAGCAACTCCACCGATGGTGGTTTCAGAAATCACACATTCAACTTTATCGCCTGACGGGAATCTCAGGTTGTCTTCAATTAACCTGGCTGCAGCTTTAGCCATGTTCATAGTTTGTTCTTCGAGAGATTCGCGAATGCCTTCCTCCCTGCCATCAATGACCGGCCTGATCCCCACTTTGGGTAATTGTCCTATTAGTTTATTGCTCATGACATTATTGGTTATTTAAATGATACATTAAATTTCAGGTCCAATTGGATATTCAAACTAAATACTCAAATATTTGAAGTTAAAATCTAACAATTATCAGCTTACCTGGTGAACCAATCCGATCGATACAGCTTCCCTGTACCGGTTAATTGACCGGGGAGCAAATCGGCAATAAAACCATCCCGTTTTCCTAATCATAAAGTTTCGGATTTGAATAGGAGTTTACAATCTCATCCTTTGTAATGGTCAAATCAAGTCCAGGTAACTCTTTTTGACATCGTTGCCAGAGTTCCGGTGGAGAAGGAAATAGTTCCCGGGCCTGAACGGGCAAACAGAATATTAATAAGAAAATTGCAACTAAGCTACAGTTAAACAGAGTGTTTTTCATAATCCTTTTTTATGCTTTTTAACCAACAAAAAAAGTGTACCAACCAATGGGTATTGTCTTATTCCTGATTCATTATTGCCCTCTTCTGTTATATCCGGTGATCTAAATTTATGAGAATGCATTATGTCTTACTGGTTACACGTTTCCTGGATACAATGGCCGCATAATATGCTATTATCACAAATGCAATGGTAGGTACCCAGTATGCAAATTTTATACTCCCTGACTGGTCTGATACAATGCCCTGGATTTGTGTCAGGAATGCAGCACCTGCAATTGCCATGATCATTCCTGCACCGCCTATCTTTGTGTCCTCGCCCAGGCCGCCAATCCCCAGGCCGTAAATGGTCGGGAACATCAGGGACATGCAGCCTGAAACTGTAACAAGTGTATACACCCCGAGGAACCCTTTGGAATATATTGCAATAATACAGCATACAACCGCAATCAGTGCCAGGGCTGTCAATAATTTCCTGGGTTTAATAAATTTCATCAGGGCGGTACAGATAAACCTGCCCAGCACAAACGCGATCAGGGACAAGATATAATACGTAGCTCCTGCCTGTTCGGCGGTTCTTGGAAGCAGTACATCCATCCCAAGCCACTCACTGATATTGTAAAAGCCTGCAGCAATAGGTTCAATATTCCGCAATGCAGGAATGATATCTGCTGCTGTTGCATTTTCTCCAAGTTGTGCTATAATGTCATCGAAATGAAGCTGCTGCATGGCATACCTGATAAGGAAAGACCAGATTGCAATCTGGGCTCCCACATAAAAAAACTGGGCCACAATCCCCCAGACATAGTTCCTGTTCTTAATTAACCTGTGGAATGTCCCTTTAAAATCTATCTTCTTATCATCCTCTTTCAGATTGGGCATTTTAGTAAAAAATATCGCAACCAGCAGTGCAACCATTACCAGTCCCAGTACCACATAGGTCATGGTGACTGCAGTCAACTCCGCACCCTGGATTTTAGTCAGTTCCTCCGCGGGGATGGCAGTTCTTTCCGAGGCACTCATGGTGTTCAGCTGTGAAAGCACAAATACCTGGCTGATTACCACCCCGGCAATGGCCCCGAACGGATTGAATGATTGTGACAGGTTCAGGCGCCGGGTGGCAGTCTCCGCATGACCGATTGCCAGAATATATGAGTTAGCAGAGGTTTCAAGGATAGAAAGCCCGGCAAACAGAATTAATATTGCAGAAAGGTACATCATGAAACTGAGACTGATACTCCCCTCAGACGTCAACATAGCAGGGTAGAATAAAAAAGCACCCAGTGCATATAAACCCAGGCCGAGCATCACCCCTGATTTATAGGTATACCTTTTGATAAATAATGCTCCTGGTATTGCAAAACACCCATAACCGAGCAAATAGCAGGAAACCTGTATCCATGCTGTTTTAGTGTCAGTCAAACTCATGATCCTCTTGA
>CAYZEZ010000005.1:0-41815 GCA_964477295.1 uncultured Bacteroides sp.
ATGTTCGGTAACCTTTGCGTTCAGGTTGAGGCGTGTGGAGATTCGTTTGAATTCGGAATCCGTGACAATCCCTTTATGGTTATACGAATTACCCGACAGGTAATAATTCACTTTGTCAGTTCCCCCTGAGAAAGATACCTGGTATTCATCCACCTCACCATACCTGTAAACCTCATCGGCCCAGTTGGTGGACCAGTTGATTGAGTCATAACTCGGGCTGCTGCTATCCGGGCTGTAAGGATACCTCCTGCTTGGGAAAAGAGTCCTTGTCGATCCGTCATTTTTCATGGCCTCATTGGCATACCTTGTCCAATCCCAGTTATCCAGCACATCTATATTTTTGGAAATGGTCTGGAACGAATGCGAATAGGAAAAATCCACTTTGGATTTACCTGCTTTACCGCTTTTTGTGGTCACCAGGATGACCCCGTTGGTAGCCCTTGCACCATAGATGGCGAGGGAGGAGGCATCCTTCAGGATATCGATCCGTTCAATATCGTTCGGGTTTATGGAGCTTAATTCGCCTCCTGCAAAACCATCGATCACAATCAACGGATCGTTCCCGGAATTAATGGAGTGGACACCCCTGATCCTGATCCTGACCGCTCCACCCGGTGCTCCGGATGCCTGGGTCACTTCAACGCCGGCCGACCGGCCCTGGAGGAGCAGGTCGGAGCGTGTAATGGGCATGCCTTCAATGTCTTCCGGGTTGATCACTGACACACTACCGGTAAGATCCACTTTTTTCACTGTTCCGTAACCGGTAACCACGATTTCTTCCAGCTGTAAAATATCCTCCGTGAGGGTTACATTGATCTCAACCCGGTCGCCCACTGTAATTTCCTGTGGGATGTACCCGACAAAGGAAAAGACCAGGATATCTTCCGGAGAAGCTTCAATGGAAAACTGTCCGTCCAGGTTGGTTACCACCCCTGTGGTCGTACCCTTGATAACTACATTGGCTCCCGGCAGGGGTGTATTATCCGATCCGGATATTACCGTGCCGGTTACCTGGGCAAAAGCCGTCTGGCCGATACAGATGGCCCATAACATTAACAGGCCACAGAGAATGCATGTTCTGAAGGTCCTGAAGTGTGCATCAGAACCACGTGTAATGTTCTTTTTCATAGTTAGGTTATAGTTTTGAGGATTTATTCCAGTTTGAGTATTAAAAGTACGAAACGGATGTACTTTTCTATCCTGTTTTATCCTGTTGGAATTTATCTGCGAAATCCCCGGTTTATGACTTGTCCTGATGCCGGAACCAAACAGAATCAATCAATTCTTTATGAACCTGGTCGTCTTGTGAATGCCATTATTGGCGGTAACACGAACCAGGTACAGGCCCGCGGGCAGATTGCTGACATTGATTGAATGATCATGAATGTGCTGGTAAGTTCCTGCCAGATGGCCAAGTATGTTGTAAATCTGTATCCTGGTAATTGGCTTATTGTTGTCAAAGAAAAGCATATCTCCGGCCGGATTGGGATAAACGGCCAGGGAAGGGATTGTCTTTTCAAGGTTCCCCGTCACCGGACCGGCCAGCCTGAACATGGCATAACCCTCGGCATCTGTGCAGGCGCAGATTTCCTGCCACCAGTAGAGAATATGTTCGCGTTCGGCCATTTCGTCGGCGTCATTGACAGCCATGGCTACGGTGATCCTTTTCCCGGTCCCGGGAATGAATTCATAAATCCCTCCGTTTCCGTTCAGGGCTGTCCAGGTCCAGAACACTTCGATCTCCCAGCCTGTTCCGTTGTCTTTTTCAGCCCAGGCAAACTGACACCCGGTCAGGTCCCTGTAAGGCCACAGTACATCCCATTCGGTCATGCCATAGGTCAGGGTATATTTTTGCTCCCAGGTTCGGGCTTCCGGCTGCCACCACGGATTAAAAGTACTTCTTTTTTCCGGATCGTCAGAAACCAGGATAATCACCTCCACCCCGTCTTTAAGCCAGTTGTCTTCCGCAGAGGTATTTATTATATCATCGGTAAAGTTAAAATACATGTACAGCCCGCCTGTATCCCAGACCGATTTGAAAAATACGCTGAGGTCTTCCGGTGACGGTGCAGGCAACCAGTCAGCATGTACTTCAATATTCACTCGATCAAACCGGGTCCAGTCATTGAATGAGGTATCGATAACCGGCTTGCTGAATTTCTCCACGTTTACTATATCAATGGTGGGATAGAGCAGTTTAACCCACAGGGAGTAAACCCTTTGATCCCCGTTTTCTGCCGTTACGGTGACCAGCATTCCTGTTTTAAGGACAACTGTGTCAGCCAGTGCATTCCCGAGGGAGTCGGTAATTACAATTGTTGCGGAATCATGAACAACAATATTATTATACAGTATCCCGACCGTCGCTTCAATATCATAAACCAAAACCCAGTTGTAATAATCATTTACTCCTCCCAGTTCGCACCTGTAAATACTGTTATCCGGTGAAAGGCTATCGGCACTGCTTTTAAAGTCCTGTGCAGATAACATGATATTAATTCCAGCAGAAATAAACAGGAAGACAATTAAATTCAGTTTTTTCATTTATGGATAAAAAATCAGGCGGGAAGCCATGGCCTTGTGAACAAGACATCAGGCTTTCCGCCTAACCAAAGAAAGGGTAATCTACATTAACTTTATCGAGGCACTAAAACACTACTACTTATCGTTTTTACTTCTTCATAAACCTTGCAGTAGCCGTACCGCCTTCCCTGGTCTCAACAGAGATCAGGTATACACCGCTGACAAGATTTTCCACGTTGATTGAATTACCCCGAATGTCGATGTAATTCCGGACCGTCTGTCCGAGAACATTGCTGATCTGTGCATTTACAATAGTTTTCTCGCCTGTGAAGAACAATGTATTCTCAACAGGGTTCGGGTAAATGCTCAGTCCGGTCTTCTCGACTTCGTCAATATTTGTTCCTGTGACCAGTTTCATAATTGCATATTCCGATGCATCCTGGTTTGTACCGGCTACTTGCCACCAGAACAGGGAGTGCTGACGTACGGGTTCCTCGTCCGAATCATTGACCATCATTTCGACGCTGATCTTCTGGTCAGGACCGGGAACGAAGGTGTATAATCCGCCGTTGCCGTTCAGGGCAGTCCAGGTCCAGAATACCTCTATCTCCCATCCTTTTCCGTCGTCCCTGTCATACCAGGCAAAATCACAACCTGTCATATCCCTGTTGGGCCACTGTGCATCCATCTGGGTCATACCATAGGTAAGGGTATATTTCTGTTCCCATGTACGTTCTTCAGGCAACCACCATGCATTGTATGCAGCACGTTTTCCGGGATCGTCGGTAACCAGTATGGCTATTTCAATACCGTCACGCTCCCATACATCTGCAGCGGCATAGTTAATGATATCATCCTGGAAATTAACGTACATGTACAGGCCATCGTCATCCCAGACAGTTTTAAAGTATACGGACAGATCATCCGGACCGGATGGATCCGGAATATCTTCATCGCCGTCGGATCCGGGCACATCCACAGGTGTTGCAGTGAAATCGGTCCAGTCGTCGAAGAACTCATCGATCACCGGTTTGTTTGTAGCATCGACCTTGACGATATTGAGGGTTGGCCATGGAGCAGGTACAACCTGGATGATATAGGTCTTGGAATGCCCGTCTTCGGAAGTTACTATGACCTTCATGTCGGAAACTACTTCCACATCATCTCCGACCTCAGTTTCTTCACTATCCGTAACGATAAAGGTAGCCGAGTCGTGTACAGAGATGTTTTCCTTGAGCGTTCCCACCTTGACTCCTTCGAAAATACCCAGCAGGGAATCGTTGGAAGCAGAAATATCTCCGAGCCCGAACCAGCTGATATCCTTGTCACTACTCAATACATAGAGGAAGATCTCGTAGAGGTTGATCACACCGTTTTCTGCCTGTACACCGAGGTACATCCCGTTGGTCACATCGTCTCCGTCAGCCACGACTCCCAGGGTATCGTTCAGGACCATTGCGGTTGCCCCTGCCGAAACGGTTGCCCCGTCGGCCATCATTTTGGCCGTTACCCCGGTGAGCGGGAAGATATCCAGGATGGTTTTGCCTTCAATGTAGCCGTATGAAGTTTCCAGGAGTTCGTTGACGTCGCTGACCGCAGTGGCTGTTCCGGTAACTACGATATTATCGAAATTAGCCGGGTCGTTGATCGATCCGACACCGAGCATACCCTGTGCTCCTAACAATACGGAGTCTTTAGTCAGGATCTCGACATCATCCATATAGCACGTAACAACATTACCTGCACGCACTATTTTGAAGGTATGCCAATCATTGTCTGTAAACAGGCTGTCGGGGCAGAATACCAGGTCTTCACGGATACCGTCTTTCACACTGGTCAACTTGGTAGAGTTTGTTTTATTGTACAACCAGAGCACGTTGTAGTCATATTCTGACTCCATCCCGAATACCAGGGCTGCATCCCAGTTGGCATCCGTATTTTCCGCCTCCGGTTTGAACACGTCGGCTTTCAGGGTGAAATCGCCGTATGTGGCAAGGGGGTTGTAGGCTATATTGGACAGGTGGTAAGGATACAGCCACCACTGCCAGTCAGTATTGCCGGGGGCCAGTCTTGGTGCCGATATGGACTGGAGGTAAAGGACAGTGTCCGTCCCGACGGTATCAACGATGACCTTACCGGGATTTATGGCACTGTAAGTGGTATACTTGCCCCAGGTGGCATCGTCGGCAAACTGAATGGGAGGTACCCATGCCATGATCTCCTTGAACCAGACGCTGTCGTTAAGTGTCCCGACACCGAGTTTCCCACCGGCTGCCAGTGAGGCATCCTCAACCGATACAACCGGGTTGTCGTCAAAGAAAGCAGACAGTTTTTCACCAATGCGCAGAACCCTGACGTCATGCCAGTCGTTGTTCCCTGTGGTCTGCTCGAGGAATGTTTTATACGAAATGTCGCCTACCTGGGCCCTGACACCGTTGGTAACCGTATAAAAACAGGAGGATTTATCGCGCCACAAACAAAACATGTTGTAGTTGTACTCGTCTGAATAGTCAAAAATCAGACAGACATCAAAATAACCGGTCGTCGTGCTGTCGGGCATTTTCAACTTAGTTCTGAGCTCAAAATCCCCGTCAAAATTTTCTCCGGCCACGGCCAGTTCGGCACAATGATATGCGTAGTTCCACCACTGCCAGTCGTCGTTCCCTGGATCCAGGCGGGGAGTCATACCGGCTGCCGTGGCAAGTGTATCACCATAAGCATACCAGTGTGCTGCATCCACCGGAGTATAGTTGGCCCACACTCCGAAGACCGGATCCGGACCGAGGTCCTGGGCAGTCAGGTTTACTGAAAATCCCAGTAAGGAAACCAGGATCAAGAGAGAAAGAAAGTTCAGTTTCTTCATAATATACAATTTTGGTTAATAGATGGATAGAAAATTCATTATAGCCAAAAATAGTCCTGTAAAAATATTTTTCTGTCCTGTTTTATCCTGTATGGCAAAGAGGGATTTTTTTATACCCTAATAAATTTTCAATATTGTTCAGGATAAAACAGGACAGTCTGTATGGTGACCTCACTATTTTTATAAAAAAATATATTATGAAACGGATAAGAAACCTGTTTAGCAAAAAATCTGTCGTTATATTCTACTTGTCGGGGATTCTGGCCTTCATCTGGTTCCTGGTTCGGGTTATACCAAAACCTTACAGGGCGACCTATCCCTGCCAGCGTGCCGCTTTCCCGCTGGCCACGGGATTTATTTTTCACATCACCGGATTGATCGTCGGTTCGCTTCTGTATAAAAAAGGTATTCGGATTGTAAAGCAAAAAAGGTTAACCGGTATCCTGCTGATTATCCCGGCTGTGATCATTGCCGTGTTTGCAGGTATGGGTACCGGCATAAACGGTTTAATGGCGGGTTGGAATGAAGGGCAATACATCGAAATGGCCAACCAGCCTGTCGGTATTGCTAAAGGAGTTATCCCGGGAAGGGTGATCTGGGCCTGGGACCCGGACGCTGTAAACGAGGAATGTCCCAATACGTGGCTCGAGTACGATAACTGGTGGATGGAAAAGAATACAGACAGGACCAGGGTGCATGCCATGCTGGAATCTTCCCTATGCCTGTTAACGGGATCTGATCAGGCTTCGGATTCCTGGGATAAGATATTCAGGTATTATAACAACGCTAACGGGAAAGGGAATGTGCCTTACCAGGAAGGTGAAAAAGTCTGCATCAAATCCAATTTTGTTTCCTGTGATGCCACCAACATGGACGGGCACAACAAAAAAGAAAACCTGAACATGATCGATGCTTCCCCTCAGGTCATGTGGTCAGTGCTCAACCAGCTGGTGAATGTGTGCGGTATTCCCCAACCGGACATCTGCATCGGCGATCCTAGTGCCTATTTCCCGAATCAGTATTATGACCTGCTAAAAACCGATTTTCCCAATGTAGTGTATATCTCGCTGATGGGAGGGGCAGAGGGAAGGACCCAGGTGATCTCATCGGCAGAGGAAGTGTTGCAGTTCAGCGATGGTTCGGGAGGGGATTACCTGCCTGTACAGTTTACCGAAGCCGATTATATGATCAATATTTCCGTTACCAAGCATCACGGGTCGGCAGGATTTACACAGATTGCCAAGAACCATTACGGGTCAAACATGCGGAATACAGCCGAACATATGCATTCATCCCTGGTGAATGTATCCAAGGGAGAAGGCAAATACAGGCATTTTGTCGACTTGCTGGGGCATAAGGACCTGGGGGGGAAGACGATCCTGAATATCGGTGATTTCCTGTGGAGCGGGCACGATGCCTGGACAACCCCCGTAAAATACAATGCGGCCCCATTCCTTGGCGATTATCCTTCATCTCTCCTGGTTTCTATTGATCCTCTGGCCGTTGAATCGGTGGGTATGGATTTCGTGCAGACTCAGACCTGGAGTGATAAACTGGCAACCTCGAGAGGGGTGGATGATTACCTGTACCAGGCAGCCGATTCGACCTTCTGGCCTGATGGGATACAATACGATCCCGAGAACGACGGTACCCTGCTGGAGAGCCTCGGTGTGTTCGAGCACTGGAACAACGATGAAGATAAACAGTATTCGGGTAACCTGGGTATGCCGGGAGGGATCGAACTGGTCATGGCTGTCCTGAACAAGGGCATCGTATCCCCCACGGATTTTTCCGCCGAATATGATGAAGGCACAGGAACAATTACTTTGTCCTGGACAGACCTGTCTGAAGGGGAAGAAGCCTATGTTATTGAACGATCTGATGACGGCGGGAGCAATTACTCGGCTCTCATACAGACAGGGCCTGATGAAACGACCTATGTGGATGATGGTGTCGAGCCAGGTATTAACTATTATTATCGTATAAAAACATCTGCCGGAGGGGTATCCACCCTGGCGGCATCGGTAACTGTGCTGGCCGCATCAACCACCGGGAACAGACAGTTCCGGGAAGAGAAATTCACGGTTAACCTCTTCCCGAACCCGGCATCAGATATTGTTTACATCAGTACCCCTCCTGGTGAAACCGTTACGGGTATTCGTTTTTTGGATATGGATGGGAAGTTGAACCTTCAGGCGGAACTGAACGTTGAACATGAAAATGGACTGTATTCATACGATTGCAGCAAATTACTTCCCGGCAACTATCTTATCCGGGTTGATACGGAAAACTTTACATGGACGGGTCGCATTGTTATTGTAAAATAGCCTTAAATAAACGGGCAGATATATCTATAAAACAGAACATCATGAAAAGAAGACAAGCCATTAAATCAGTCAGCAGTGCCCTGTTTGCTCCATTATTACTGAGCACTGACCTGGGCCATTCTTCCGGTCACCGGGTGGAACTCCCGGATTATGATAAAGGGGCAGATCAAAAACCTTTTAACAAACCATTGACTTGCATCATCATCGGAGCCGGGAACAGGGGATGGCTGTATTCGGGGTACAGCGGGAAATTTCCGGATCAGATGAAGCTTGTGGGGATAGCGGAGCCGGTTAAAATCAGGCAGGAAAAATTCAAACAGGCCTATAACCTGGATGAGAAGAACATTTTCGATACATGGGAGCATGTTTTTGACCGGCCGAAATTTGCAGATTTTGTGATTATCTCAACCATTGACAAGTACCACTACGGTGCCACAATGCAAGCCCTTGAAAAGGGATACCATGTGCTCCTCGAAAAAGCCATTGCCCAGTCGTGGCAAGAATGCCTGGATATCCTGGAACAGGCAAGGAAATATAACAGGATAGTCGGGATATGCCATGTGCTCAGGTATTCTCCTTACTTCATGAAGATGAGGGAAGTGATGCAATCAGGAGGAATAGGGGAAGTGGTCAGCATACAGCATCTCGAACCTGTTGGAAATGTCCATTTCTCCCATTCGTTTGTCAGGGGCAACTGGGGAAACGAAAAAGAATCCACTCCCAGCCTTCTCTCCAAATCCTGCCACGACCTGGATATCATTTACTGGTTACTGGGGAAGAAATGCAGGCGGGTTACCTCTTTTGGCGGACTTCATTATTTCAATAGTGAACATGCTCCTGAAGGATGCACTGCAAGATGTACCGGGGGATGTAATATAGAGAAGACCTGCCCGTATTCTGCCCCTCTGATCTACCTCAGGGAGCGACTCTGGGGAGTGGGTCACCTGATCGACCTGCAGGCCTGGGGGAAAGGCAAGGTATTAAAAGCCCTGGAAGAAGGACCATATGGCCGTTGTGTCTTTCGCTGTGATAATGACGTGGCCGACCACCAGGTCGTGAACATGGAGTTTGAAGACAATGTCACTGTAGCTTTTTCCATGGAGGGACATACCAGTTACGAGGGTAGGAGGACCCGGATCATCGGGACCAGGGGAGACATCGTTGGTGATGGATGGGAAACCCTTAAGGTTTCTGATTTTTCAAAAAGGGATTCGGTAACCTATACCGGGGATAGACTCGCAGATGATTTTGAGGGAGGGGGCCACGGGGGCGGCGACTACCGTCTGCTCAGGGATTTCCTGCAGGCCGTGTATCAGGAAGACGAATCGCTTTTAACCTCCGCGATCGAAGACTCAATGGAAAGCCATTATATCGGGTTTAAGGCTGAGGAAAGCAGGCATAACGGGGGAAAGGTATTCCAGCTGTAACGGCCGGGCCAGGAACCAATACCTTCCTGTGCAAAATGAAGTACAGCAATCCCATACTTTTCTTTTCCCTTGTGGTTGTTTTTTTATTCAGCCCGTATCTTATCATTTACAGGTTGGAGGCACAGGACTTTGACCAGCTGGTAAATGTCAGCCTGTCTTATTCACAATCAAAATTGAAAGTTTTCCTCTCCACACAGTCAGGTCCCGGCAATTATCCTTATGAAACAAACCTATTTGATTTCAGCTGGGAAACCAGTGACAGGCAAGGCTGGGCAAGTGGTTTTTTTACCGGGTCGCTCTGGTTGATGTACTATTATTATGAAGATGAATGGTGGGAGATCATGGCCAGGCAGTGGACCGATGACATGAGCCGGTTCAGTATAAGTGAAACACCTGATATCGGAGGGGGGATATTTTACAGCTCCGGATTTGGCTACAGGATAACCGGGGATACGGCCTATATCCCGGACCTTACAGAAGCCTGTAACATCATGGAGGGATTTTACAGCGACCGGGTGGGAGCCATCCAGTGCTTTGCCAGCTACTGGTCGCAATATAACCATGCCCTGGTAACCGATTTCCTCCTGTCCATGGAAATATTCCTTTACACATATGAACTGACAGGCAATGAAAGGTACCTGGATATCGCTTTGCATCATATTCAGAAAACCCTTAATTATAATATGAGGGATGACGGCAGCTTTTACCATGTTTCGGATTTTAATGATTCCGGTGAACTGACCGGGTTTAACCAGGGGTATATCCAGGGATACAATCTGGATCCCGACAGCCTTGAATATGGCACATGGTCGAGGGCACAGGCCTGGGCGGTCAGGGCTTTGCCGATCATTTACCGTTACACGGGAGATACCATCCATCTGGATGCAGCTAAAAAAGCGGCAGATTATGTGATTGGTCATTTCCCTGTGAATGTTTATGGGGATGATGATTTTGTACCCTATTCAGATTATTTCCCCGGCAGGTACCGGGAAGGAAACGGGAAGGATGCCTCTGCCGCATCCATTGCCTGTGCCGGGTTGTATGATCTGGCTGTATTAACGGATGAAACAAAATATAAAAATGCTGCGGATTCCATCCTGGTAAACCTTTGTACAAAGTACATAACCAAGAATGATCCGGACAATTATGCTTCCATCCTGAAGAGGACCATGCACAGTTACGGGTCACCTGAGCGGGGACATGTGTTCGGGGATTATTTCTTCATCGAATCCCTGTTGCTGGCGAAGGGATATGAGATATATAAACCGGTTCATGCACCGGCAGAAGTTCTCACAAAGGGCACAAACCGGGTAACTTTCTGGCCTGATCCGGCAGAGGATATTCTTTTTATACAGTTACCCGGACCATACGAAAGAAGAATTCTGGTTGTATATAATGTTACCGGGCAGGTGGTTATGAGGAAGGAAGTTCCTGGAGGAAGGGTCTCTCTTGATGTGTCCTCATGGTCCTCCGGAATATATATATTCTCGGTCAGTGGCAGGATGTCGGGGAAATTTTTGAAGCAATAATGGGTCGTTTCAGTCGGCTCCGGCATTTGTGACAGCTCCGGAAGGCATCGGCTGCGGCGTCCGGGTCGGACCCACAACTTTCAGGCTTCCGTCCTTTTCGAATACCATTCTGTCGATATTTAATACCCGCCTTCCCGAAGGATAATCCGGATCGGCATGGCTGTGGTAGATGATGAACCATTCCTTCCCGTCCGGTGACCGTGTAATTGAGTTGTGACCAGGTCCGGAAACACCTGCCTCTAAGTCCTTAGCCAGGACTGGGTTGTCATCTGATTTGGTCCACATCCCCAGGGGTGATGAAGCTGTGGCATAACCCACTCCATAATCCGGATCGGCATAATGATTGGCCGAATAGGTTATGTAATACAGATCCCCATGCTTAAATACTGTCATCCCTTCAGTCGAGCGAGCATGCATGCTTTCGGGATGTTCCCATTCCTGGTCGGGATAGATGCAGAGTACCGGTTCTCCGGTAATGTGTGAAAGGTCAGGGGACAGTTTCACCCCGAAAATCACTCCCCATAAATATCCCTGCTGTTTCCAGAATTCCCCTACACTTCCTACCATTTCATAATACAGGTAAGGCTGATCGTCTTCGTCAACAAAAATATGCCCGTCGATGCAGGAATAATTATAGTCGAACAGCGGTACATGCAGGTCCTCAAACGGGCCCTCAGGTGAGTCTGCCACTGCCAGTGAAATTCTCAGTCCGCTGTCTTCCGGTCCTTTGCAGCTGAAGACCAGATAATACTTATCCCGGTAGAAGATCACTTCCGGCGCCCAGAACGATCCCGTGCCCCATGAATCACCAGTCCGCCTGTAAACATATCCCAGTAGTGACCAGTCAACCAGGTTTTCTGATCTCCATGCCCTGAATCCATCGCCTGCACTGGTGCCATAGAGGTAATACAGGTTATTGTGCTGCAGGATGAACGGATCGGCCACAACCACCGTGTCGCCCACAGGGTTGATATATTGTCCCGGTCCCTGGGACAGTCCGGTCCCCGATAAAATGATGATTAACAGGACAATAATAATTAATTGTTGACATGGTTGAAAAAATGCCGGCATAGGTCTGTTTGATGGGATTTGTGACAATAAAAGTATTTAATTTTTACCAGTTTACTTCAGTTTGAGCATTACTTTATGTACACCGCTTCCTTTCACATCAAAACAGGCATATCCTGAATTTTCCACTATTTCCATCTGGTAGCCAGGATGTGCCCCGTCACACATTATCTCCGACACTGCTTTCCCCGGAGGCAGTAGCATCCGGATGTCAGTTTCTTCCTGAGTGCCTGTAAACACCATATCCATCTCGTTGTCTTGACTTGTAAAATGGTATTTGTAAGAAACATAGCCTCCAGAAGCTTCATATTTAATGGTCGTTGCGGCACCGGTCACATCCGCTGCGACCCACCTGGGGGCGATCAGAGCCTTATCAAATGCCACACCGGCATCCTTTACCCCGGCCAGTCCTTCCACCATGGCATAGGCAACCGCCGCCGAGGCCCAGGCATCGGGTGCCCCGAAGGAAACCCGGGAAGGCATGAAGAAAAGCGGTGAATCGGAAAGGGTGATCCCGGCAACCATCCATTTCACTTCCGTATTGGCACCGGTAAGTTCAACCGATGCGATTTCCTTGCCCGGATAAGGATTATCGAATCCATACACATAAATGCCCACATCGTTGATCACTTCGTTTTCACCCCTCCAGGCCACCTTGTATAAAGGCATGGTGTTGTGTGTGGGCCATTCGTATTTACGCCTATCCCTGGGATAATGGAAATAGCCTGTTTTATCATTGGTGATCGGATTGGTCCATGAACTGCCATCCTTGTAATGCAGCACCACGCTTCCGGCATAATATTTCCCCTGTGGATCCGGGGTATGACTGATGGTGAACTGCGGGTCATGCATCACATGCAACAGGTATACAGAGACTGCCTTCCCGTCTACAGGAAGGGATGTTTCAGCCAGGTAACCGGGGTCGGCCGACAGCCCGATGCATGCTTTGCCCCCGTTAGTGGCAGGATCGATGACATCAAAAGGGATATCAGCATACACCTGCCTGCCAACAGGCATATTGCCTGCATCGTCTTTTCCCTCACCGATCCAGCCAGCGACATTCCCGGTTCCATCTCCTGAAAAACCGGCATTGGCTGCCTTCCTGAGGTTGACAGGGGTAAATGCCCTTTCCGGAAGGTCGGGCATGGCACCGCGGTAGACACAATGCAGGTAATCCCCCGACTCTTGTGCCAGCCGGTGTATCCGTCGTAATATATCCACGGCGTAATCCTCGAATCCATGCTGAAAAGCTCCGTGGGCCAGTTCCCCTGCCACGATCGGGGAGACGCCCCCGTTCATATACTCCCATTTATCTATATGCCAGCCCTTTTCGTAGGGCGGATAGCACAGGTACCACTCCCCGGGAGAGCTTTCCGGCATTTCTTCCCGGATGTCCTGGTACGATTTTATGATGTTTACACACTGCTCATGAGATATCCCTTTGTTCAAGACATATGCATTGGAAAGGGTTATTTGTCTGGTTACATCGGTTCCGCCAAAATCATAGGTGTAGGAGGGATCTTCCGGAACCCAGTGGGTAAAGAACCGGCCGTTCCAACAAAGGGCATCGGTACGTTCCCTGATCCCGTTCCCGGTCTCCCTGATCCTGGCTGCTTCTTCCTCACGGCCGGCATACTGCAGCATCTCGCTTACATAGTCGCATCCCACGGCGAGCCCGATATTGTCGGCATACAGGATCCCATACCCGGTCTGGCCGGGGTGGCCCCAGGTAGTATTGTACCCGAACTTTTCTGCCTCCTCATCCGGAAGGAAATCCCAGATATCGATCGTGTATGCCCTTTTGGTAAGCCGGAATTTTTCCGACCACCTGTACGGATCGGAAGTCAGGTAGCTGATCATTTTGACGGCATCATCCAGTTTTGCGGTCATCCATTCATCGTCCCCCGTGGCTTTCCATGTATAGTACAATCCTTCGAGGAAATGAAATTCCGACATGTTCTCGATAATTACCTTGATAAAGAATCCTGAGGAGTTATCATCATCCGGCGTCCTGATGAATTCCGGGCCGTATCGCAGGGTATAATGTTTCAGGTTGGCAAAGTCGGTATGAAAAAAATCGGGTACCATCCCGTCCCCGCGCATCCCGGCCTCAAAAAAATCGAGGTACGATTTGATCTCCGGGCAATAATATTTCAATGCTTTCATGGAATGTACATTGTCCTGCAGCCACCCGTAAAAGTACTGGTAAACCTGGCCGTTGAACCGGGCAAATCTCCCCAGTTCACCGTTACTGATCATGGAATAGTGAAGGATATCCATCAGGTCGCCGAATTCCCCTTTTTCATCCCTGATCTCTGTTTCGGCATCGACACGGAAACTCTCTGTTTCAAGCAGTTTACCTTTTTTGTCGAGGTGAAGGACAGTATGGGTGCCCAGGGCCCCTCCCACGGTAAAACCGGATGTACCCGATACATCCATCCTGATATATTCTTCCCCGTTTCCGTCAAGAACAACAACGGATCCTTCCTGCAATCCGGTCAGTTCAATCCGGTCGAGGGGTTTGTATTCTTCACGGCTGTTTGCAATAAGGAAGCCGGCGCCCGGGTCACGGTACGATGCCAGGAGTATGAAAAATATAATCAGTATTCCTGTAAACACGATATTGGTGGTTTTCATTTTTTTGTGATTTGCATGTTGATGTGATTAACCTGGATATTTATGCCATAAAAGTATCCGGTGCAGGGAAAAGCATTATCCTGTATTGCCCTGCAGGATGTTTTGAGAGCAATATATGTTTACTGCTCAGTATTCCAGGAGCACTTCCGCCTCTCCACCGAATGGCCGGATAGTGACCGTTTCATGCTGCCTGTCATATTCTCCGCCGGATACCCGGGACGGCTGCCTGCCCTGCGGGTGGGGTATCCTGATCCTGACCGTTTCAGGTCGCCGGCCGGTATCGCACTTTACCCTGGCTTTGATGGTATTGTCCTCTGTGTCGGATGAAACGAAAAGGGATACCGTCCCGAAATAACTGGCCACGTTTTCCAGGATGATCTCTTTGCCTTCTTCCAGCCATTTGGCGGGTATGCCCGGCAGGAGGTTCAGGGTGTCGCCGTCTTCCATGTAGAGCATCCACCGGGTCTGCATCAGGAACCATCCTTCTTCGTGTGTTTTATGGGGACTGACTTGATAGAGATGCTCCCAGAAGGTATAGGTCTGCCGGTCGGCCAGGGCAGAGACCGCGGTATAATAGGTTTTGAGGAACGGTTTGACGAGACCGCGCTTTAGTTGTAACCAAGCATGGCGGCTGTAATAGGGCTGGCTGAAAGCGCTGTTGTGCTGGTAGAACAATCCGGCATGGTAATCCAGCATCATGACCGCGGCTTCCTCTTCAGGATCCAGGACTTCGCAAAACACCAGGTAGAGCGGTCCGAGCAGCACGTCGCGGGTAGAGAAGCTTCCGTGGGAATAAATATTGCCGGATTCGGCATGCAGGGCCACCGGGCCGGTGGTTTCGGGCCAGGGAGGTACGGTGGGGCACCAGGTACCGTCTCCCCTTGGGATGACCGGCGCCCTGGACATCGACTGGAATAATGCCCTGCGGATGTCCGCTTTCCATGCTGCTGCCTCCTTTTCCAGCCGCCTGGCATTGCCGGGGTCAACCTCCCGGAGCATCTCGGCAACCCTGTTCAGGCCAAGGTATGCATACCCGTTGAGCATGAACTGGTGGAAGGCATCTTCGGGATCGGCTACTTTCCCGGAGATCATACCATAGCCAGGTTTTTTACGGCCGGTATCCATATCGTCTTCTCTCCACTTCAGGAGAAAATCCGCCGATTTCAGCAGGGCGGGCTTGACATCAAGCAGCCATTCCCGGTCGCGGGTATACCTGAAATATTCCCCCATGGTCCATAATACAGCCCCGGTTTCCACCATATACCCGCCGAAATTCTGTATCATCCCGTCTTCGTGCTGCTTGTCGATAAAATACTGAATAGAACGTCTGGCCACATCATACCATCCCATGGAACTGAAAAACTGGATAATGGGGGCGCTTTCCGTTCCGATAGGCGAATAAACGCCGATAGTGGGAGCCAGGGTCCCGTCGGGCTCATTGCCATATGCCACCAGGTCGAGATGCAGCAGTCCCGCATACATCATCTCCTCGATCCTTTTCTCGGGAAGTGTGATCCGCGGGGCTTCAGCCAGTTTATCCATCCAGAACTGCCTGCATTCCCGGTGAAGGTCGTCGAAAGATTGCCGGGCCAGTTCCACAGCCCTTTCCCCGGAGACAGGGCTATGCGGAATACAGAATTCAAATATGGCCTCTTCTCCGGGTTCCAGCAGGATGGCTATTTCCTCCTCCGGCAAAGGATTTCCGTTCAACCAGCTGAGACAAAATACCTTTCCGCCCGGATACCTGGAAAATCCTGAGGTTCCGTCAAACTCCCATGTGTATCCCGACCACCAGCCCCGCCCGGGCCTGGCAGCCTTGAACCAGGCGTATCCCGGTGCATCCGCATTGTTCCGGGCCACACATTTTACCCATAAAACCGTCTCCTCATCTTTCAGGGAGTCTTCTTTTAGCTTTTCCTTGACCTGTACCTCCTGTTCTTGCGTAAACATATGTCCGCCGGAATAATAATCGGCCGCAAGGAAGTGGGTGCCCGAATTGTTTTCTTTCGTCAGGTGCGACTTTTCAAGCGTGACGAAAAAAATTGAATGGTAACTGATATCATCATCCAGAAGCGTGGTATGCAGGATCGGAAGTTTCCCATTTTCCAACCGGCGGGTCGAGTTGAGTACCGGTCCCTGTCCCCTGCCCGCCACAAAACCATATTCCGCCGGATGGTTATCCAGCTCTTTAAGGAAGACCGGTTCATCAGCCTTTCTCGGACGAATGATCTCATATTCTGACGGGTGGTCCTCCATGGCATAATATATTTCGAATATCCTTACATCGCGACTCAGTCCCAGCCAGGCGGGACAGGATTGATTGCGGGTTACGGCTGCGGCCGATTCAAATGATTCCTCGGGTTCTTCCCCGATAGCTTCCAGCCTGGTCTTTCCGTGCCGCGACCGGATATCAGAGGCAATCTCTGTAAAACTTCTCGGATCATCCGCGACCGTAACAATAACATTATACTCCGAAATATATATCGGGAATTCCTTATTGACATCCCGCAGGAAAAAGGAAAACGGATCTTTGAGGGTTTCGACTGAGACAAGTGTCGAGGCACTGCCGGGGGAAATGAGTTGTTCTTTAAATTGCACATGAAGGCGATTCTCGTCACCGGTGGAAAAAGTAAAATGGTTGTGGTCGACAGTGCCATGACCGTGGATTACCTCAACCATTCCGGGCACTCCGTTCCGGGCAGTGATCTGACCATTCGGAACAGTTTCCTTCCAGAGGATGGCAATCTGTGATTTTATATCCTCCTGGCTATAACCGGGCCGGCAGAAAAGGATCAAAAGGCAAAAATATACTGCGCCGAAGAGTATGGTTAACTTTTTATCATACGGAGTTTTCATTAAACATATAATTATTTAATACAGGTAAGGACAGGACAGACCGAATCAAAATAAATAGTAAACTTGACCTTAAATTTTAACAAAGCTATAAAATGAAAACAAAAAAAACCTTGTTCAGGCTCCTGGTTCTTATAGTGACGGTGTTAACATCCTGCTCACAACCGGAGAACCATAGAGTTATCTTCCTCCATCATTCGACGGGAGAGAATGTATTTTACGAGGGTAAAGTGAAAGAATGGATTGACCAATATAACCAGGAAACGAAAAACAACATCGAAATTACCGAACGTGCCTTCCCGAATGAACCCTATGAATGGAAAAACTATCCGTTTGATTACTGGAATTTATGGGTGAACGGAAACTGTGATCCGGAGAAACCGGGTATTGAATGCTTGAATACACTCGCCGCAGAGTATGACGTGATCATTTTCAAACATTGTTTTCCCGGCGCACAGGTTCTGGAAGATACAGGTGAAGCGGACAGTACTTTCGAAAGGAAATCCCTCGAAAATTATAAAGCGCAGTACCGGGCACTGCGTGATTTGATGGACAGCTATCCCGACAATCTGTTTATCGTATGGACACTGGCCCCGTTGCACCGGCTTTCCACTACACCTGAGAATGCACTGCGTGCACGGCAATTTGTGGAATGGGTGAAGAATGAATGGCGGTCTGAGGATGGTGGGGAACGTGACAACATACTGGTTTTTGATTTCTGGGAACTTACTGCAGAACACTCGGAAAACCCGGACCAGGGCCAGGTTAACTGCCTGCGGTATGAATATGAGAGGGACCATGAATCGGACGACTCGCATCCGAATGTAAAGGCAAACGAAGAAATCGGTCCTGTTTTTGCCGGATTTATTGAGGATGCCTTAAATGTTCAGTAACCGTCATTCTGATGCAGTCATTTAGGTGAATCAGTTGTCAGATTAAATATCCCATGGATGAAAAATAAAAAATGCAATTTAATTCCTGCATGGGCATCGGTTATGCTCACGCTTTTTACTTTCTCACCAGGTTTAGCAGGGCAAAAGGTACTTTTTCTGCATCATTCCACAGGGGGAAATATATATTCGGAGGGAAGCGTGGCGGAATGGATTGGGAACTACAATACCGGGAATGGTACCAGCGTTGAGATAAGCGAAAGATCATACCCGGATTCACCCTATCCATGGGAAAATTATCCGTATGATTACTGGAACCTCTGGGTGAAAAAGAATTGTGACTCAGGCCAGCCCGGCATTGAGTGCATCGAAAGCCTCACAGAGGATTACCAGGTGATCATTTTCAAGCACTGTTTCCCGGGTGCATCCATCCAGGCTGAATCGGGCGATCCCGATGTCAGCAGCCCGTCAAAAACAACAGGGAATTACAAGCTGCAATACCGGGCGCTGCGCGACCTGATGGACCAATACCCGGATAACCTGTTTATTGCCTGGACACTGGTCCCGCTTCACCGGCTGGCCACCAATCCGGAAGATGCCGCACGGGCAGCGGAATTTGTCGACTGGGTGAAAAATGAATGGCTGACAGAAGATGGAAAGGGACACGAAAACATCCGGGTGTTTGATTTCTGGGGATATGCAGCGGAAACCAATGATAACCCGGAAAACGGCGAGGTGAATTGCCTGAAATATGATTATGAAATCAGTCATACAGGTAGTGATTCACATCCCAATTCCCTGGCCAACGAAACCATCGGTCCGCTGTTTGCCGAGTTTATAGTGAACAACACGCTTGAATTTAATACCCCGAAACCCTGGAATCCGGCCAATCCGAATGCCAGCGATGAGGTGAAGAAGGTACTGAAGTTTCTGTACGCGATGAAAGGAAAAGGGATCCTGACAGGGCAGGAAAACCTGGCCACAGATGTATTGAAATGGACCGATGAAGTCAGGGATATCACCGGCGAATACCCGGGACTACTGGGAGAGGATTTCAGTTATGGCGACAGCGCTTCTGTGAAAAGGCAGGAGATCGTGGAGACGGCTGTTGATTACTGGAACAATGGGGGACTGGTCACCATATCCTGGCACCAGGTCCATCCACAAACCTGGGATGGAAGCATCAATGAAGGACCCTTTGAGTATACTCAGTACGATATGTCTCAGCAGTTGTTCAACCAGCTGTTTGTCCCGGAGACAGATCTGCAAATTACTTATACACGGCATATCGATACCATTGCCACCTACCTGAAAAAATTGCAGGAGGCCGGGGTGGTTGTCCTTTGGCGACCGTATCACGAGATGAACGGGGGATGGTTCTGGTGGGGGGCCAAGAGTAATTTTGCTGACCTGTGGAGGGGGATGTATAACCGGTATACAAAATACCATCACCTGAACAACCTGATCTGGGTCTGGGGACCCAACATATCCCAGAGCGATATGGAAAGCTATTACCCGGGTGATGACTATGTAGATATTGTGGGACTGGACGGTTATGTCGACATTGCCAACTGGGATGTACGGGATAACCTTTCAGGGGAAATAAACCGTATTCTCAATCTGAGCAAGGGTAATGTGATATCCTTCACGGAGCTGGGTGTTCTTCCCGATATGAACTGGCTCCGGTCAGAACGGCCTGAATTCGCATGGTTCCTTTGCTGGTGGACCCATATTACGGATGCCAACAGTAACCGGCGGATCAACGACATATACCATCATGATTATGCCATGAAAAGGGGCGATTTCCTGTGGAACGATTTCCCCGTGGTGCTGGTAAAAGAGTTTGATGATATGGAAATCCCCGACAAGGATTCTTCTTTCACCATAATACCGGATATTTACGATCATTTTTACTGGCCGGAAGATAAAAACCTGAAGGTTGATGTATCCTGCAGCAGGGACAACATCGATGTGATCCTTTCAGACAGCATCGTCCTTAATCACTCACCGGGCGATACCGGGAAGATCGTTTTTACGGTGGTGGCGAAAAATGCTGTGGATTCCATTTACAGGCAGTTCACTGTGAACCTGACCACAGGTGTATCCATTCAGCCGCTGCCGGATCCTGCAAGGATCACGATCTATCCGAATCCTGCCTCAGAATATTTGCAGATCGACGGTATGCCGGATATTGACGAAATCCTGATCTATGACCTGGCGGGAAGGCTGGTACATCAAACAGTTAACCGCAAAGTGCGGGAGAACAGGATGAATATTGGACACCTTGAGCAGGGATATTATACGATCTGCTTTAAAAGGAAGGACGGATGTACATGCCGACATTTCATAAAACAATAGCGATTTATAATAAGATCATAAATCCTTTACCGTGAGAAGAAATCCGGGTATCCGGATAAACGGGGACCATTTATGCCGGAACTGTGTAACTATCCTTTCGGGCTGATCCTTAAATCAATCAGCCTGAAAATTATCCGGAGCAGGATAAATCAGGATAATCATATGAGATCAATTAAATAACTTTTGTGACTTTTAATTAATTAATACTTATGGCTATGATAAAAAAGTCTACTATGCACAATCGGATTTTATTCTTATTGCTGGTCATCATCCTTTTCCCTGCCATGGGGATCAGTCAGATCACAGAAATAACCATGTACCCGTTTAAACATTTTATGGTCGTGGGACAGACCCTCGAAATCACATTTGAACTGGTCCCTGATCACTATTCCAAGTCCGCTATCGATTTCTGGAGTTCAGACACCAACATCGTAAACATTGATAAAAATGGATTTGCCACGGCGAAAAGCCCGGGATGGGCTTATGTTTATGCAGTAAGCAAATACAGTACTGCCGGTGATTTTTGTGAAGTACATGTCAGGGATGACGCCACCTCGATGAAACTCGAAGCCGAAGATGCAGCGATTACCAGCCCGCTCAGGATAACTGAAGATGCTACGGCCTCCGGAGGACAATGCCTGATATATGATTCAGGGGAACACTCGCAATCTGTTGTTCCGGACAGCGGGCATGTTTTTTTTAACTTAACCTTTGAGGAAGAAGGTTTGTATTCTCTGTATATCTGCATAAAGGCTGCCGATAGGAATAACACCTCGTTCTATTTCAGGGTGGATGACCTGGACTGGAGGATAATATCGGCCCCTGATACAACCTGGAGTGAAGAAACCAACTGGTTTTCACACAATTTCACCGGGATCGTGGAGTATCCTTTTCTGGTGGGCGGGCATTCCGTGGAACTGGCCTACCGGCAGCCCGGTGTAAAACTTGATTATATCAGGCTTATCCGGGATTCATCTTTAGTGCATCATTATGAATCGCATTACAGTGAAGTCTTTGGGGAGAGGCGCTGGATCAATGTGATGCTGCCGGCCTGTTATAACCAGACGGATAAAAGGTTCCCGGTAATGACCTTCAGCCATGGATGGGGAGGTACCGTTTTCCGGGAAAGCCTGGGCATGGGACCCAACCTTGATTTCAACCGGATCCAGGAACGCATCGATGAGGATTCGGTCATCTTTGTTTTTACCGACGGGAAGATAGAATGGTTCGACGACGGGGAGATGTCAAAATATTCCCCGTACAACATGATCCCGATCTACAACCTGTACTATGAGGACTATTTCCCGGAACTATTTGATTACCTGGATGCCACCTATCGAACCATCCCTGACCGGAACCACAGGGCAGTGATGGGACAGAGCATGGGAGGAGGTATGGTCTTGCGGCTTGGGACAAGGTATCCCGATCTGATGGCGGCCGTTCAGCCCACCTGTGCCGGGGCAAACCCGGAACTGGGCTTACCTGACAGATCCATCAGGTGGTATACGCATGAATACATTAAGAACTTTCACGGCACCAGGGTAAGGCTCCATGAGACGCTTGGCGATTACTTAAACCAGATGAATAAGGTCCTCTATGCAGCGATGGAAAGGGAACAACTCGAAAACATTGAATGGTCTGAAATAGAGGGACATCATACAGTTGATATTGCGGGACAGACAGTTGGATTTGATGCCTGTTACGATTTTATGCTGAATGCCATAAAGAATCCCCTGCCAGTCCCTGAACGCTGGCATTTTGCCGAATTCCGTCCGGAGTTCCATGTTTGGGATTATTCCGTTACCAGTGATATGGAACGGATAGGTTTCCTCGATTTTACAGGGATCACAAATGGAGGCATGAAGGTGTTTGCCAGGAAATGGCTTCCCGACGGACCTTCCCTGCCGGACGTCACCATTGATGTAACTACGGCCCCCCTGTATAAAGCGAATTCATCCTACACATTATTTACCTATGACCTCCCGGAAGAGAGCTCGTCTACGGAAACGGTGATGAGCGATGGGGAAGGACGAATCATTTTCTCTGTAGATGGTTCGGGTCACCAGGTCGGGATCTTTGACGGGGATACACCACCGGAAATAGTGATACTGGCATATCAGGTGGATGACACGGCAAAATTCCTTACCCAGGGATTGGAGGGGCGGATTAAAATCCAGCTGCTGAACCGGGGTGGCCAGGCAGCGGAGAATTTATCCCTTACCCTTGCTACCGATCAGACAAATGTCACCATTGAAGATAAAATGCTTACTGTCACTTCCCTGGCTTCCGCTACCAGCCTCTGGCTGGACGAGACCATCGGGATCACGGCTGATTATTCTCCTCCGATATATAAATCACCCATTGAATTGAGGCTGAATGCCGTTATCAATTCCGGATCCGGCGGGGAGTGGAAAGATGAGCTGTATATCCCTATAATGTTTGATGTTCCTGCTATTACGAATTATGTCATTAACGACAATATCCCGGAAGGTACGGGTAACCGGGTGAATGGTTTCGCTGAACCCGGGGAAATGATCGTCATTGAAACAAACCAGGGGGAGAGGCTTCGCCTGCAATATGATGATGAGTTTATTGATTTTGCATCAGAAGAGATCTTTTATCCCGATAATACCCTTTCCTATTCGGTGATTAAAATATCGGAGGATTGCCCCGTTGGCCATCAGGTTACCTTCCTGGCCAGACTTGAGGAAAATGTGACCGGTATTGATCTGACGGGCTATTCCTTCAATAAGCTGGTTTTGGAGATCACCGACCATACCGCAGTAGAAAAACTTCCGGGCCGGTTGGATGATCAGGTCAGTATAGTTGTTTATCCAAACCCTGTGACGGGAGGGGTATATACCCTGGAACTTTCACCGGGAGTCCCGGATGGTGACCTTATTCTGGAAATGACGGATCTAAGTGGTAAAACGGTTTTCAGTACCCTGATACAAAGGTCGGATAACAACCGTTTCCGTATTTTCCCGGGCAGTAGTCTGAGTCGGGGAATATATATTGTTTCAGTTAAATCGGACCGGTTTTCGGCAAAAACAAAGCTGATTATCAGGTAGTATGATAAACTGCTGGTAAAATCACAAATCATGAATAGAACTACTGTCAATGGTTTTTTACTTATCGGGATGTTGTTGCTCCCGGTCTTTTTCCCTTACCCGGTTCAGGGTCAGATCACAGACATTACCTTCCAGCCCTTCAAACAGTTCCTCCTGGTCGGGGAGACTAAAGAGCTCCCGTTCAATCATACACCCGAACACTATTCCATTTCGGTCATTGATTTCAGCAGTTCAGACACGAATGTTCTAACCGTAGATGAAACGGCATATGCAACAGGAAAGAATCCGGGGTGGGCCTATGTAATTGCAAAAAGCAAATACAGCCCGTTCGGTGATATGATTGAAGTACATGTCAGGGATGACAACACATCCCTGAAGCTGGAAGCCGAAGATGCCAGCCTGACCAGCCCGCTGAGGATCATTCCCGATGCCACAGCTTCAGGAGGAGAATGCCTGGTATACGACTCCGGGCCGCATTCCCAGTCGGAGGTTCCGGACAGCGGGCATGTTGTTTTCCCGTTGAACATCGACGAGGAGGGCTTCTATGTCATATACATCAGGTTAAAGGCATTTGACAGGAACAATAATTCGTTCTATGTCAGGGTGGATACTTTCGACTGGCAGATCATTTCGGCACCCGACACGGTGTGGAGCGAGGAAACCAAAGAGTCTCCGCACAGCTTTACCGGCATTACGGAATATCCTTTCTTCCCTGGCGAACATACAGTGGAACTGGCCTACAGGCAACCGGATGTAAAATTGGATTACATCAGGGTGATAAGGGACTCGTCATCGGTGCACAGATATGAATCCCATTACAGCGAGGTTTTCGGGGAAAGGCGCTGGATCAATATCATGCTCCCATCCTATTATGATAAGACCGATACCCGGTTTCCGGTGATGACTTACAGCCATGGCTGGGGAGGACGCGTCTTCCGGCAAAGCCAGGGCTCGGGCCCCCATTTGAATTTTAACCGGATCCAGGAAAGGGTCGATGAAGATTCAGTGATCTTTGTGATGACAGACGGGAAGATAGAAGGATTCGAAGACATGGTGATGGCTAAATATTCCCCCTATAACATGGTGGCGGAGTATGACCTTTATTATGAGGACTATTTCCCGGAACTGTTCGATTACCTGGATGTCACCTACCGGACCATTCCTGACCGCTACCACAGGGCAGTGATGGGCCACAGCATGGGTGGCGGGATGGTGTTGCGCCTGGGACAACGGTCCCCCGACCTTGTAGCCGCAGTGCAACCGACATGCTCCGGATCCAACCACCAGCTGGGAGTTCCCGAAAGGAAACTCAGGTACTTTACGCATGAGTATGTCAGGAACCTTCACGGAACACATGTCAGGATCTTTGAAGGTACAGAAGATTACCTGAATGAGATGAATGTCATCCTCTATGCTGCCATGCAGCGTGAGCAACTGGAACATTTGTCGTGGGCCGAGATCGAGACAGATCATGATGTCGATGTAATCGGTTCAACCGTTGGATTTGACGGTTGTTTCGATTTCATGCTGGCTTCCATGAAAGATCCCCTTACCCCGCCAGGACGCTGGCATTTTGCCGATTTCCGGCCCGGTTTCCGGGTTTGGGATTATACCGTGACCAGCGATATGGAGGGACTGGGATTCCTCGATTTCAGAGGGATCACCAAAGGAGGAATGAAGGTTTTTGCCAGGAAATGGCTGCCCGACGGACCGGGACTTCCCGGTGTCAATATTGATGTGACCACCGCTCCCCTCTATCAGGTAAATTCGTCGTATACCCTGCTGAAGTATGACCTTATCGGGGAGAATGCTTCGACAGAGACCACAGCAAGTGACGGGGAAGGCCGGATTAGTTTCTCAGTTACCGGCTCGGGAACACAGGTTGGGATCTATGATGAAAACACCCCCCCGGAGATCGTTCTGCTGGCTTACCGGGTCAACGATACGGCGAAATTCCTTACTCAGGGGGCAGAATGCCGTTTAAAGATTCAGGTATTGAACAGGGGAGGACACGATGCGGAAAACATAACCATCGGTCTGGCTACCGATCAGCCGGATGTGATCATTGAAGAGAAAACGCTCTCCCTGGCTTCTCTTGCATCCGGTGCCAGTATGTGGATGGATGAGACCATTGGTATCACAGCAGATTATGATCCGCCATCCAGGAAATCACCGGTCGATTTACGCTTGAATGCCGCCATAGAGGATGGATCCGGTGACACCTGGCAGGATGAGCTGTTCATACCGGTAATGTTCAATGCACCTTTTTTATCCGGTTTTAAAATTAACGATAACATTCCTGAGGGAGCACAGAACAGGGTAAACGGATTTGCCGAACCCGGCGAAATGATTGTCCTTGAAACAGCCCTTGAAGAAAGGCTGAGATTGCAATACGATGATCCATATATTGAATTTGGAGCTGAGGAGGCTGTTTTTCCTGATAATACGGTATCCTATTCGGTGATAAGGATATCAGAAGATGCACCGGTCGGGCATAAAGCAACATTCCTGGCAAGGCTTGAGGAGTACGATGAAAGTGTGGAACTGGTGGATTATGGCTGGAAGAAAATCGTACTTGAAATCACCGATCATACCTTTGTGAAAGAATCACCTGACCTGCAAAATGATTTAACCGGGAAGATCTCGGTTTATCCCAACCCGGTAACATCCGGACAATTTACCCTGGAGCTGGGGTCCGGCATACCGGCAGGCACAGTAGGGGTTGACATAGTGGATATGAACGGAAGGACACTGTTCAGGGAAAGGACATTCCGGTTATCCGGCACAAACCGTTACATCATTAAAACCGGAAACCAAATAAAACCAGGAATATATGTAATCACTGTCGAATCCGGGCCTGAAATCCGAAAAACGAAGCTGGTCATAAGGTAGGTTCATGGTTGAATAATTACCCTGACCTTAAGCCTTTCCGACAGTCGTTTCTTGTTGTAAAGCATTCATACGAACCGAATAAATAAAAATTAAATGATGAGATACATTTTTCAAGCCCTTTTATTGCTTGCAATCCTGGGATCCTGCGCCGGTCCTGGGGAGCATGGTATGATCGATCCAATAAACCTGAGATGTGATTACCGTATCAACCCTATGGGGATCAATACCCTGCAACCAAGGTTTTCCTGGGAATTGTCCTCCGGGGAGAGGGGCCAGTACCAATCGGCTTTTGAGATACTTGTATCCGGGGATACGGCAAAACTGGCCGGGGATAAAGGGAATATGTGGAGCAGTGGTAAAGTCAGGTCAGGTGAAAACATACAGGTGTGTTACGACGGCCGATCCCTTGAACCGGGTACCCGTTACTACTGGAAAGTACGTGCATGGGATCAAAACGGGCATCCATCCTTATGGAGCGAAACCGCTTGGTTTGAGACCGGACTGAGTAAAGAAGACTGGGCGGCGGAGTGGATATGGGATGGCAGGGAAGCACAGCCCACGGAAGCAGAAATGTACCTGGATATCCCGGTGCCGCTTTTCAGGTATGAATTCCCTGTCAGGAAAAGAGTTGTAAATGCCAGGTTGTATATCTGCGGACTGGGCTATTACGAGGCTTTCCTGAATGGAAACAAGATTGGGAACCGGATGCTGGATCCCGGCTGGACGAACTATGGTAAACGCATCCTGTATTCCACATATGATGTCACTGGGATGCTGAAAGAAGGCGATAATGCCATCGGGGTGATGCTGGGTAACGGCTGGTTCAATCCCCTTCCCCTCTACCTGTTTAACCGGCTGAACCTGAGGGAGGTACTTACGATTGGTCAACCTATGCTTATTGCACAACTGAAGATAGAATATGACGATGGGACAATTCAGTGGGTAAAAACCGGTGAAGAATGGAAAGCGGGCGAAGGCCCTATCCTGAAAAACAATGTGTACCTGGGTGAGGTTTATGATGCAAGGCTGGAGCAGGAAGGTTGGAATGAGCCCGGCTTCGATGATTCACGCTGGAAACCGGCACTGAAAACGGAAGGGCCGGGCGGCAGGCTCGTACCGCAGATCCAGCCCCCCATAAGGATCACAAAAGAAATCACACCTGTCGCTATCTCAGAACCCAAACCGGGGAAATATATATTTGATATGGGACAAAATTTTGCCGGTGTGGCAAGGTTGAAAGTAAAAGGTGAGGCCGGAGCCAGGGTACAGATGCGGTATGGTGAGTTGCTATTCGACGACGGAACACTGAACGACCTTACGACCATAGCCTGCCATATCAGGGAGGACTGGTACTACCAGCACAGGGAGGGGCACCCGCGGAATGCTGACCAGAAAGATATCTATATACTGAAAGGAGGAGGGGAAGAGATGTATAACAGCCGCTTTACCTTTCATGGATTCAGGTATGTAGAGCTTACGGGCTATCCCGGGAAACCAACCCTGGAAACACTGACAGGACTCAGAATGAACTCCGACCTGGAAGACGCCGGTGATTTTTCCTGTTCGAACGAGCTGTTTAACCAGATCCAGGAAAACGCCGAATGGACCTTCCTGAGCAATGTGTTCAGCATCGAGTCGGATTGCCCGGGCCGTGAAAAGTTCGGTTACGGAGGCGATATCGTTACAGCGTGTGAAGCCTATATCTTCAATTACCGGATGCCTTCTTTCTATATAAAAACCGTACACGATTACCAGGACGACCAGCGTCCTTCCGGGGGGATGCCTGAACTGGCTCCGGATAATACAATTTATGACAAGGGACTCACCGATGATACAGGACCCATAGGCTGGATGCTGGCACATCCTTTCCTGCAGGAAAAGCTATACACCTATTACGGGGATAAAAGGCTGATAGGGGAACAGTATAACTCAACGGTCCGGCTGATTGAGTTCATAAAGGAACAAGCCCCGGACCATATAATCACCATCGGCATCAGTGACCATGCCTCGGTAGATCCGAAACTCGAGGCCATGACCTCAACGGCGTTTTACTACCATCATGTAAAACTGCTTGCCCGGTTTGCCGAATTGCTTGGCAAGACGGAAGACCGGGAAAAATACAGCCGGCTGGCAGAAGACATTAAACAGGCCTTCATTACCGAATTTGTCCACCACGGAACAGTTGACAGCGGCACCCAGGGAGCACAGGCCTTTGCCCTGTATTACGGGTTGCTGCCGGAAGACCAGGAACAGGCTGCCATGGATATCCTGGCAAAGAAGATCACTGGTGAGGATCAGGGACACCTGTCGACCGGTATATTCGGTACCAAAATGATGTATGATGTCTTCGGGATGTACGACAGGAATGACCTGGGCTTTATGATCACCAGCCGGAAAGATTACCCCGGGTATGGTTATATGATCGAAAACGGGGGGACCACTATCTGGGAGAGCTGGGAAGGAGGGTTGTCATCCTATAATCACCCCATGTTCGGATCGGTCAGCGAGTGGTTCTACAAATCCCTGGCCGGGATCTGTCCCGAAAAGGATGCCGCCGGTTTTGACAGATTTACTATAAAACCCGGGGTGGTCGGAGACCTGGAGTGGGTAAAAGCGTCCTATCATTCTGCCAGGGGGATCATAGAGAGCAACTGGAATACCGGGGAAGGGAAGCTGCATCTCGAGGTAACCATACCGGTTAATACTGTGGCGACCCTTTACATACCTTCTGAAAACCCCGAAAATGTCAGGGAAGGCGGACTTGATTTAAAGGAAGTCCGGGGTATAAGCGAATACGGACAGGAAGGCAAATACACAAGGATAAAGGCAGGATCGGGACATTATCACTTTGTTTCTGCCCTGAAATAGCAAACCTGCTTTGGATCTGCCCTGTCGTTAGGATGAATTGTGCACTGACGTTTTTATGTATTTCAAAATTTCACAGGATGAAGAAACAGAAATATTACCTTTCGCTTTTACTAACGGGATTCATCTTTATAATCCAGCTGACCCGGGCCGGCTTGAATTACGGATCGGTGCTTGCTCCCGGGGACCAGGAAAAAGACATTCCCGACACCCTCTACAGCCTCCCGCTGGATGAGGATGGATGGACAGTTATCACTCCGTCTGCCGACAGTAAAATTGTCTATGTCAGCAGCTCGGAAGGAGATGATAATAACGATGGATTGTCTCCGGAGTTTCCTGTTGCAACAATAAAAAAAGCAAGTAACCTGGTCAGGAACGGCTACCCGGATCATATCCTGCTGAAATGTGGCGACGTATGGGAGAATCCAAACCTCTACCGTTTCCATTCAGGCCGTTCTGCAACGGAGCCCATGGTCGTGTCTTATTATGGCGACAGCATTACCAGGCCCTTATTGCTGATCAACACCCTGTTTTTAAATATCGACGGGGATCCTATCGCCAATGTGGCCTTTATAGGCCTTGAGTGGTATGCGTGGAAGCATGATCCGGACTCACCCGATTTCAGTAACAAGAACAATGTTAGTGTTTTCCGCTTTGTCGGTTCCGGTGGAAGCAATATACTGATCGAGGACTGCGTGGCAAGGTATGCTTCACTGGGGGCATTCGATGACTGTTGTCCGGAAGGTAACCGGTTCAGGAAAGTGCTCCTCAGACGGAACATCGTAACACATGCATGGATTGACAGTTCATACTATTCGGAAACAGCCAGGATAACAAACGGTTTTTATGCATCGGAAACAGACAGCCTCCTGATAGAAGATTGCCTGTTCGACCATAATGGCTGGACTGAAGCCATCGAAAGCGGAGGTCCCAATATGTTCAATCATAATGTTTACCTGCAATACGATTGCTCTTCCACCACCATCATACGAAATAATATACTGGCCAGGGCTTCTGCACATGGCGTGCAATTGCGCGGGGGAGGGATATGTTCGGACAACCTTTTTATTCAGAATTCGGTCAACCTTAATATCGGTGGAGTGAGCGCTCCCCTTGACGGGGCTGACGCCTACAGTTATGCCAGGGGTAATGTGTTCTATGAAAGCAAATACATGGACTCTACCAATTATGTCTATCCGAGGACTGCTGCTAATGTTGCCATCACTATTCTGATCCCTTCCACCATAGAAGATAATATCATGACCCATAGCCTGAACGAAGGCGCTGCCGGAATCGGTAAATACGATGAGGAATACGGACTGGGAGGTTCGGTTACGGAAATAAACAATATCGAATATAAATGGTCCGACTGGAGCCAACTTCCGGATCCTGCATGGTTTGATCCGGACCGGAAGCTGGGCCATTACCACCAAAACCTGGGAGGAGAAGCTTCTACGGTTGCTTTTCTGGAGAAAGCTGCAAAACGGCCGTTGCGTACATTATGGCCGGAGTATTCGGCAGATGCAGTGCTTCAGTTTTTCAGGGACGGATTTTCAACGGACATTGAAGACATTATATCGCCATCGGCACCCGATACTGTTTCAGTGTTTAATGTTTCGGATGTTTCAGCCGAACTTGCCTGGTCATACGGGATCGATGACCAACGGACCATAGGCTACAACATATACCTTGATGGGGAGAGGGTCAATGATGAAACAGTAAGGAAACTGGAGTACAAGGCAGTGGGATTATCCCCGGAAACAGGATACACGCTCTGGGTAAAGTCGGTTGATATCGGGGACAATGAATCACCGGATTCCATACCTGTTCAGTTCACAACCCTGGAAGCAGATAACGAAGCACCTTCCGATCCGGCAAACCTGGTGCTTACGGGCAGGGGAAGTGAATCCCTGGCTGTTCAATGGATCCCTTCAACCGACAATTATGCCGTAGGTTGGTATAAAATTTACCTGGATGGAGCAGCCATCCAGGATTTGCTTCCGGAAGATCCCGAGGCAGTGGTAACCGGACTCACTCACTCTACCCAATATGCCATTAAGGTCTCGGCCGTCGATAACAGAGGCAACGAATCGGGCTTTAGTAACGAATTGGTTGCCAGGACAGTAGACACGGAAAAGCCGGGAAGCCCACAAAATGTTCATATTACGTCTGCTACCGACAGTACAATAAGCCTGGCCTGGGAGCCGGCCACCGATAACGTGGGCGTGGTTAAGTATTATATTTATATCGGTGGCAGCCTAGCCGATTCGACTGAAACCACAGAGATTACGCTTACCGGAATGGAAACCGGGGCCAAGTATTCCATAAATGTAGGGGCGCTGGATGCGGAAGGGAACAAATCAAGGAACAGCCCGCCGCTGGTTGTACAAAGCCTTTCGACGGATGAATCTCCGGATACACCGGGGATTACCGTTTACCCTGTGCCCGCAGGCAGGAACCTGTATGTTTCAGGTGCGGACCCGGTTTACTCTGTAGAGATTTTTGACCTGACTGGCCGGAAACGAGTGGAATATATGGCCGGGATGTCCAGGCAGTTTTACCTTTCGATACCTGCCCTGCCAGACGGTGTTTACCTGGTCAGGGTAATCCAGGAAGAAAAAACCCGCATTTTCCGGGTATTCATCAAACAATAAAAAAAGGTTATGAAAAAAATGTTGTTTTCAATGGCCGGTGGCTTAATTTTCACCATATTTTGCACCTTTTCTAACGCCCAGGAACTGCACTTCCCGGATGAATATTTTATCTGGACGGGGGATATCCCGGGTTCGGTACCCGGAGATTACCCGGAGGAGAAATGGACAGCCGGGGATCAAACCGAATTCGGGCTTGTACAGTATGTGACACATCCGACCATCCGGGTATTCCTCCCGGATAAAGAGATAAATACCGGTGCAGCAGTGATCATCTGTCCCGGAGGAGGATACAATATCCTGGTCATCGACAGGGAGGGATATAACATTGCCAGGGCTTTCAACGATATGGGGATTGCAGCCATCGTGCTGAAATACAGGCATTATAACAAAAATAGTGCTGCTATGGACGCCCGGCAGGCTATCCGGTATGTAAGGGCACATGCGGATGAATGGGGAATAGATACCGACAGGATTGGTATTGGTGGTTTTTCTGCGGGGGGACATCTTTCGCTGAATGCTGTATTGAGTGATGAACAGAAAATCGAACCGGAAGCGAGCCATCTCATGCAGTTTAGCTGTTCACCCGATTTTCTGATGCTGATCTATCCCGGGCTGGGCTCTTTTGATTTTGAACAGGAACAGTTTGCGGCAGGATTCCCGCCGATATTTATGATCAATGCCATGGATGATGAGGTAACGCCTGTTTCAAATTTGTTCACCCTGGCGGGAAAGCTGAAAGAAGAAAAAATTCCGGCAGAAATACATATTTACCCGGCTGGCGGCCATGGTTTTGACCTTGGAAATGAAGCATGCAACTGCACTGGATGGCCGAGACTTTTCCGGGATTGGCTGGTATTTAATAAATTTATAGCTGAATCCCGGGAGCGCTAACCCTGTAGCTTACTGCAGGGTTAGTGAGCGCAATAAAAAATATATTGAAGGATCGATGATTGACTTTGTCGAACTCAGGAGCTCGTTTCCTCGCAGCTTGCTGCAGTTTATACATGTCACTCGTGACGGACCTGTTGAAGGCAACTACCTGCTGATCAATAAAACACTTGTTGAAGCAACGGCTCTTTTGGTATTATATGTTTTTCCTACAGGCAATATCATCGGAGTGGATAGATTGATCTTTTGTAACAAAATTAACCCGGTAAAGTCATGAAGAAATCCAGGGAAAAAATCACCAGGCGGGATCTTATTAAAGGACTTGCCACACTCCCGATATTGGGTATATTCGGGTATTTATTTCACAGAAAACAAAGAGTCCAGCCTGTCAGCGGGCATGGAAACCTTTTCGAGGTAAAACTGCCTTCAACTACTTCCTTCCATACAACAGCCAGCAATGACAGGATCAACATTGGAATCATCGGATTCGGATGGAGGGGAGAATCGCTTGCCAAATCACTTGGATTTGTACATCCAGATTGGATTAAAAGTAACAGGTTGGCTGCTGAGAAAAATCCCCGACACATGGGGTTAAAGGAGTTTCTTAACCAGGAAGACCTGAATGTTGAAATTGTGGCAGCATGTGATTTATACAAGCCAAGAAATCAGCGTGCCAGGGTCATTTCGAAAAATACGGATGGGCCGGGTGCAGCCGGGAATAACCCGAAAGGAGCTACCATTTACGACCGATATGAAGGGGTACTCAATAACCCGGATGTCGACGCAGTCATCATATCCACCCAGGACCACTGGCATGAAAGAATCTGCCTGGATGCCATCCGTGTCGGCAAGCATGTATACCTTGAAAAGTGTATGGGCACCAGCCTTGAACAGGCAAAAAATATCAGGGATGCAATAGATAGAAGCAGCATTACTTTTCAGCTGGGTCACCAGAACCACCAGATTACCAGCCACCTGATAGCCAATCAAATCATAAAAGAGGAGAAGCTGGGGCATATTTCCCTTATCCAGGGATCCACTGACAGGTACCGGAAGGGAGGGTATTCAGGATACCAGGATGCATCACCGGAAACCATAGACTGGGACCAGTACCAGGAACCCCTTGAAATAAAAAGACCGTTTGATCCCCACAGGTTCTTCAGCTGGAATAGTTATTTTGATTATGGACTGGGTTTGTTCGGAGGCCTGTTTTCACATGAGTACGCTGCCATTAACCAGATCATGGAGATGGGAATCCCAACTAACCTTGCCACTACGGGGGGAATATACCTGTGGAAAGATAATTTTCATGTGCCCGATGTGTTTGGCATTAATTTAAATTATCCTGAACGGGACCTTATGGTTATGTACAGCCTGAACCTTGGGAACAGCCATATCCGGAGGCGCCTGTTTGTGGGTACGGAAGCCATTATGGAAGCAAGCAACATGGTGAGTGTGTACCCCGAATCCACTGAAGGGAGGTATGCCAAACGGATCAAATCAGGGGAAATAGAAGCAGATAAACCGGTCTACTTCTGGCCACAGGATCAACAGGTTGATGCAGTTGTTTCAGCTACAGAATCCTACTTTTTAAAGAAGGGTGTGTATTATACCTACCACGACGGCCGGTGGGTGGATTCATCCCATCTTCACCTGAAAGACTGGCTGAACGGGATCAGATACAATACGGAGCCCCGGTGCAATGTGGACCTTGGATTCCAGGAAACGGTGACCTGTGTAATGGCCACTAAATCTTACCTGGAAGGAAGAACAGTTTACTGGGATCGCAATAAGGAAGAGATCATATAATAAAGTTAAGCTGCCCCGCAATCTACGGAATAGCTTAACTAACGAGTTGCTGGTTTATTCTACGGTGAATTTGGTCCGGATCGCTTCATTCCTGCTTCTTGCCGTAACAAAGTAAATCCCTTTTCCAAAGGATGTCAGGTCAACAGTTTCCATCCTCCGGCCTTCCGGGAGAACCTTTGATAACAGGATCCTTCCGCTCGATGGTCTGTTCGGTCGATTGGAGATTCTCCCTGTACCGACAGCCTGGCTGTTAATCCGAGGGAACATGATATTATCTGTACAAAAATAGTAACTGATCGTTTCATGGTTCAGTGCTTTAAAATTATGCGGGATAAAATATGGAATATTTTGTCTTTCCCTGCCTGCAGAATATACGGCAGGATTCAATTCATATCAGTTTCAAATAAAATTCTTTTCAAAAAAATATTTACTATTAGGTTTATATAATAAATTAATTTATATTTGAGTCATATTTATAATATTTATTTAATGGAAACAAATGAAAAAACAATGACACCTGAAGAAAGTCTTCAGATCATACAGAAATCGATTTTAACTTCAAGAAAAAATATGAAGGAAGGTAGTTTTTATTACCTGTTGTGGGGGTGGATTTTGCTGATATCCAGTTTGTTATGTTATTTTGTTTTAAGATATCTCATTATGAATGAAATGTATGAGGGTATGTATTGGAAAAGCCTGTTGTGCTGGGTAGTTCCGATTACAACAGGAGTTCTCATTAAAATGATATTCACAAGGAGAAGAAACAGGGAAGAGAAAGTCAGGACACACATCGACCGTTATTTAACCATGCTCTGGTATGCAGCAGCGATAACCTTTATCCTGCTGGTGATCATCTCTTATTTTACAGATGTGTATCCAACTCCCTTCATTCTTGCAGGGGTAGGACTGGTAACTTTTGTGTCGGGATTCATGATCAGGTTCAATCCTTTGATGATCGGTGGATTAGTGTTCTCGGCTGCTGGGATTGTCGCGGCATTCGCACCCGGGCTGACACAATTGCTGATTTTTGCTATAGCCCTGGTTCCAGGGTACCTGTTGCCCGGATACTTATTGAAAATTTCAAAAAACGGGAATCATGTTTAAGGACCTGGATCCATTACTGCATTCACAACTAAGGTTGGCGGTGGTGTCGATCCTGGCAACAGTAGATTCGGCCGACTTCAACTACCTGAAAGAAGAGACGGGGGCCACTTCCGGGAACCTGAGTGTGCAGATCAATAAATTAAAGGAAGCGGGTTACATCGAGGTGAAAAAAAAGTTTAAGGGCAATTATCCGCATACCACGTGCCGCATAACAAAGTTGGGCACTCAGAAATTCAGGGAGTACATTCAGGACCTGCAGGGATACATAAAAAAATAGAATAAACAAGCTCAAAGGTTATTTCTAAAAGGATAGGAAAAATTAATTCTTTACCCGTTCATACTGTGATTATATAGCTGGGGGACGGGGAGATCATTAATTGCTTGGCCTTCCTGATCAGGAGATGAATAGTGTAATTAATTCTGGTAAATTAATATATCCCGTCATTATCTATCCAATTTCGATGGTTAAAAAATTTAATCTTAGGTCTCTTCCGGGGAAATAAAGATCAAATAAATTATCTTTTTATGCTTTCGGGAATAAAATAACCCGATAATTAGTCTAATTATTCGATAAAAGAAACTCCAAGGATTCTTGATATTCCTGAAGGGACTGTACTTTCAAGGCTTTCAAGGGCATAAAAAAAACTTAAGGATTTATTATATCACCTCATTGAATAATACAAATTAACAGTTATATGCATAACAAAATACAAAAGATCGGGGATATACTTGCCAGGGTGCAGTTTTCTTTCAGTGAGGATTTCTCAGAAAGTCTTATGAAGAGGATCATGAATATGGAGCTGGTTGGTTCTTCTGCCTTGAACTTAACAGCAAGTATTTCAAGGTTGTTTTACTGGATAAATGTTCCCGGGCTGGCTGTAACGGTGTTCCTGCTTTTGTTCTTATTGCTGTCGGGTGACTTTCAGCCGATCAGTTCCCAGACAGAATATTTCAGGGCATTTTCTGATTTCCTGAATGATTATTATTATCCATTAATTAACTAATAATGACCACCAGAGCATTTTTATACTTGATGATCACACTTGTGATTGGATTCGTTTTAGGTATGATTACTGACCGTGCCTTACATCTGATTCATAAACCTAAAATGGATTTAGGGCCGCCTGAGATTAACATCATTGGCAAGATTATTACCAACCTGGAATTGGAGCCGGACCAGGTTGATTCCATCAAACTAGTACTTGAGGATTTTTTTTCTCGCGCTGAAAGCACACGAACATTGATTATGCAACAGGCCGAAGCTGATCTGGATACCCTGCGAATTAACCTGTTGCCTTACCTGACCCCATGAATAAAATTTCAATCATTACACTGACTTTGTTGATGCAGATGGCGGGCGTTGTTCACGCACAAAAAAAAGACGTCATAATTCGTGAATATTATGAGAATAAGGCTTTACATCTGGTATTGTTGGATCTGTCCTTACGTTACAATCTTGAATTTGTTTATGATCTTGCTGATATTGAAGGAATTAATATTGAAAAAATCAATATTAAGGGACTTGACCTGGAGACGACCATGATAGCACTATTAAAAAATACAGGCCTGGATTTCTCCAAAGTGAGCAACCGGGTGATCAGGATTTATCCTGAGAAAGATAAGCCCCTGGAAGAGATATTCACGACTCGTTATAATATTGCTATTTCGGGAAGGATCTATGATCAGAATAACGAAGAAACCCTTCCATATGCAACGGTTTCCCTGGATGGATCAACCACCGGGGTAATTTCGAATATTGACGGCCATTTTGCCCTGTTAAATGTTCCCAATGATACTTCCATCATCGTTATTCAATACCTGGGGTATGAAAACCAGAAGATCAGGCTGAATCCTGACCTGGCGAAAGAAGAAATTAAAATATACATGAAACCTGTGGATTATCGGATCGAAGAGATTATGGTGGTGGGTGAGGAAAAGAAGCTGGTAACCTATGCAGAAAAAACAAGCCAGATATCGCTCAGACCAGTTCAAATTGAAATGATCCCGAACCTGGGTGAAAAAGATATTTTCAGAACCCTGCAATTGATGCCAGGTGTAAGCAGCGGGAACGAAACCTTTTCAGGACTGTATGTAAGGGGAGGGACTCCTGACCAGAACCTGATCCTGCTCGATGGTTTCACAGTGTATCATGTGGACCATTTTTTCGGATTCCTTAGCGCATTAATGCAGATGCGATAAAAGATGTACAGTTATACAAAGGAGGATTCGAATCCAAATATGGAGGAAAAATTTCAAGTGTAATGGAACTTACAGGAAAAACGGGAAACACGAAAAAGACCTCAGCCGGTATCAGTATGTCTGCCCTCAGCGGGGATGCTTACCTGGAATTGCCTGTCAGTGAAAAATTCAATTTTTTCCTGGCTGCCAGGAGATCCTATACGGATTTTATTCAGAGCGGGCTTTACGAGAAGATCAAAGATATGTACAACGCTTCCAACAACCAGCAAGATTTACAGGGGGGACGGATGGCTAGATTTTCCACGGAACCGAAATTTCACTTTTACGATATCAACGCCAAGGCAACCATTAAATCCGGTTCTGACAATATTCTTACACTCAGTTTTTATAACGGGAAGGATGTGCTGGACAAGACCAATGATGTTTCAACTCCTTTTGGAGGGATGGGGCCTTCCCCAGGGGGCATGCCTTCCGGCTCATTTCCGAATTTTGCGATGAATTCCGTGGATTTGCTGAATTGGGGAAACTGGGATACGAGTGGGAAATGGTGATGGCAATGGAATGATAAATACTACACCAATACCATCCTGGCATTTTCGAATTATTTCAGCCGGAGGGATAACTACAGGGAGCGTGAAGTCACCGATGAAGAAGGAGAGGTTAAACAACAAAAACAGGATCAGGGGAAGATAACAATATCCTGGATTATACATTCAAAACAGATAATGAATATCGCCTGACAAACAATAACACTCTTGAGTTTGGCCTGCAGACAACCTATAATGATGTAAAGTATTTTTATTCGATAAATGACACCCTGGACCTGGCCGATACCAGGACCGAAGGATTGATTGTGGCCGGTTATTTACAGGACAGGATCTTCCTGAAGAATAAGCTGACTTTTTTGTACGGCCTGAGAACAACCTGGTATAACCTCACCGGCAAGCTTTACCTGGAACCGAGGATCTCAGCTAATTATCAAATGAATGATCACTGGAAACAGAAAGCATCATGGGGAAAATATTTTCAGTATACCAACCAGGTTATCAGGGAAAATGTACTTGAAGGAAACCGTGATTTCTGGCTCCTGGCAGACGATGACCTGCCTTTTAAAAGGGGAGGATTCATTTTTCAAATGGTTACCCGCCCGGTAAATGATGATTTCTATGAGATTTCCCCCAGGGAGCTTACTCACTTCGGGACACACAGGGTAATCGTTTTCAGTGTTAACGAAGAGTATGTAAATTTATACGAAACCCAGGAGCAGGATACCCGTAAGCTGAATGAACCTTTTTCCAATATTGAAAACGGGCTTGGGATTTTTGCTTCATTCAGCAGCGACACCTTGTATTTTGAAGTAGTCCCCGTTTATGATTGATCATAACCAGGTTTCTTGAAGTCTGGCACTTTTGGGACAGCTTCTTTTTAACTTAAAAAAACCATTTTCTGACTATTCCGAATCCGTCAGCCAAAGCAGACGGCAAATCACAGCTCGCGGATTTTAATATTCTTAAACCAGGTCACACTGCCATGATCCTGCAGTGCAATATGCCCTTCCCTGAACTGGCCATAATCCGGGTAGTTGCTCCATTTACCTTCAGCTACCCTTTTCTTCCAGTCATCTGACCAGAGCTCATATTCCACCACCTTGGCACCGTTCAGCCAGTGCTCAACATGGCCATGATCGACGATGATCTTTGCAGTATTCCACTCACCGACCGGCATCAACACTTTATTTTTGGCCACATGCATAGCGTAATTGGCTGCGGTAAGCTGCCAGTCTGCCAGTGAATCAGGAAAATCAATATCATCAATCAGCTGGTACTCGGGTCCCGTTTCATACACTGCATGATAGGCTGTGTCTTCCTGCACCAAATACAGAATACCACTGTTCCCTCCGGGTGAGATCTTCCACTCAAGCTTTAATTCGAAATTTTCATATTGTCCTTCACTGATAATATCGCCTCCAAGGTCACCTCCCAGTCCGAGTGCTTTCAGTGTGCCGTTTTCCACTTCCCATCCAAGGACTTTATCTGACAGGTATGACCGCCAGCCATCAGTGTTTGTGCCGTCAAACATTAATTGCCAGCCTTCTTTAATTTCTGACTTCGATAATGTATTATCTTTCTGAACGGATTCCGTGCATCCTGAAATCAGCAAAAACAAAATGCCATATGGAGTAAGTTCCCTGATTAATTTCTTCATGATCATACGTTTTGATTGTCTGATAAAGGTAGGAATAATCATAAAAAAAAGCATTGATTCGTCAATGCTTTTCTCTTCAACAATAAACAAACTATCTACTACTTCTCTTTTTTCTCTGCTTCGTCTTTCCCTTCTTTCTTTTCCTTCATATCTGCCATTTTCTCAACCAGGTCAGGCACCTTTTCAAAGAGTGTCGACAGCGCTGTTTTCTTATCTACGGCAATAAAGGAGATCTCATCCTTTCTCGTGACCAGGAAACCAAGTGGAATAACCCCTATTCCTGCACCGACTCCGCCACCTGTACCTTTCCCATGATATTTTTTATTCAGCTCCCCGGAGTGGACACCACTGCCGAAACCTGTTCCAACTTTAATCACCGGCTTGCATGTGTATTCTCCAATAGTGAATTCCTCACCAATAACAGTATCTGTGGAAGCAAGACTTTTAAGCTTCTCCGATACCTTGTCTAATAAATCTTCAATATTCAATTCCATTTTAATAAAAATTTAATGTTAATATTTAGTTCTGTATATATACTTCATTCCGATCCATAGTAACGATGCAATGCGATTAGTCAAGACCATGAACAAAGAGATTTCTCCTTCGTAATTAATTGTAAGATTCACATCCCGGTAATTAATGGTTGTAAATACAGGAACCAGGTGTGAGTTCAGAATAAAATCATCCGTATCGAGATTCAGGCTCAGTTTTTTTAGTTTAAATGATCGTGTAACCTCTTTCAAGGCTATTATCCTGGCCCTCATCAGTTTTGAAATATTTCTCCTGCCTTTTTTCTGATCCCTCCTGCCAGGCCCTTCCACCCTGCGCATTGTTTTTCCAAGGGGATCCATTCTGAAGGGTATAAAAAGCACCCAAAGCCGGATGTGAAACAAGGTATCATCCGGGACCACAATGGCTTTAAATATCCCTGGCAATGAAAGGCTGTACCTCTGGTTATCTGAATCCACCCTGATAATCAGTGGTGCAAATAATATCCAGAGAAGGAACAGGGCCAATGCCGATATAATAATCAATAAGATCATGATACGAATTTAGATACATCCCTGAAACTTACCCATGGTAAATCGGTAAATGATATGTCATATACCGGTAAAGACAGGGATTTTGTCTTTAAGACGAATGAGGAGGGTATTTATTCTGCAGGACCGGCCTTTTTTCTTATTCTGGAAACGAACCGGTCAACAAATTCCAGTGCTTTTTGCATCCCTTGTTCAGGCTCCAGGTCAAAGGTGTGACGGATAAGGTATTCCTGGTGGAAGGTTTGGATGGTATATTGAAATTCTTCGGCCAGTTTATCCGGATCGCCCTTTTTGATCAGGGCTTTTTTTATCATTTGTTTGAAAATAATGGCAGTATTTTCGATCATTCGTGCGGTTTCACCAATAATCAGCGCAGCCGCCCTGTCGTCCCTGAACTGTTCCTGTAAAATTACCTTCCACAACCTGCCGGAATAACTGGTAACGCTGTTTTCAAAATAGCCGCTAATCCTGTTTTTCCAGTAATTATCAGCCGAGACTGCCTTGTTCATGTCCATTTTGATCTGCTCCTTGGAGGGGATAAGCCTGGTCATCTCTTCCGTAAAGATCTCATAGATCTCTTTGAGGATCTGGTCTTTGCTTTTAAAATAATTGT
>CAYZEZ010000006.1:0-40625 GCA_964477295.1 uncultured Bacteroides sp.
AGATCTCCATCACTTTTTCCTGTTGTTTCAGGAATTCGGGTTCACTTAATGAAGCGGTAGCCACGGCAATGGTTGAAAGTGGTGTTTTCAACTCATGGGTCATGTTGTTTATGAAATCTGTTTTCAGGTCAGAAAGTTTTTTAAGTTCAATAATGTTGCGTGCAGTAAAATAGAAGACCAGGATAACGATCAGGATGGTCACAAAGGCCAGGATAAGGGTGATGGTCATGTCCCGGTAAATAATTCCTGACTTATGTGTAAAGTCGATATAGAAATCGTACCTGATCTGAAAGAAATTGCCAATGGTTTGATAGGAGTAAGCCTGGTAGGCTTCGGAATATATTTTGAAATCGGAAGTGGTATCAAGGTAGACCAGGTATTCTTTGTCAAATGATAGCAGGTTAAGTTCTTTAATATAATAGCCCGATTTAAAATCGGTCTCGGCACCGGCATCTTCAAGGTATTGTTTTATAAAATCATTCGGTTTTACCTGGGAATGAATTAGTTGGGAGAATTTTGAAAGCACCTCCCTGTTGAACGTTTCTTCTTCTACTTCAGAAAAGACCTGTTCTCTTTTAATTAAACTTTTCCGGGCATAGGTATCTGCAGCCCGGAAAAGTGAATCCAGGCCGGGCTCTTCCAACGTCTCCATAAAATTGACCATGGCTCTCTTGACCAGTCGTCCATAACGGTCATCGAACTGATCCTTTTTTGTCTTGTACATCTCGGAAATGGAATAATATTGTATCAGGATCAGGAGGATCACAGCAACCAGAGAGAACCATATGGCGATACGCGTTTTCACGTTAGCAAATGTCTAAATAAATTTAATATCAGCTACTTACAAGCATATTCGTTAACAAGGCATTAACACAGCATTAACAATGTTTAGCCGGATTACATGTTAGTTTTGTATCAGCATCAAAATTAAAATTAAAAATCATGAAAAAAGCATTGACGATAGTATGTGTTAGTTTTCTGGTACTCGCCTACCAGGGTTTTTCAGAACTGCAGGCACAGAGTTCCAAATCCAGTTCCTCCAGTTCATCCTCCAGGTCATCCTCAAGGGTGAGGTTACCCTCAACAGGTATTTCTTCTACGTACGGCGATAGGGATTTTATTTATACTTCCTGGTCAAATCAGGACGAGGGCAGCTCACAGCTTTCATTAAGCAAGATGTTTGAACAGGAAACCGTATCAAAGGAGGGTAATTTTTCTGTGGAGGAGCATTACAATATGTTAAAAATATCCATTGAAGGTACAGTAAGGGAAGGTTCAATTAAGATCACCCTCTACTCCCCTGATGAGGAAGTATTTAAAGACCTGGAAATTGATTCCTCTGCAGATGTTCGCTGGACGAAAGTTTTTTCAGAGTATAAAGATGAGTATGTAGGGGAGTGGACCTATGAGATAGAGGCGGATGAGGTTACGGGGCATTATAACTTGAGTATAACGACTCATTAGGTAGAAATGATCTTAGGTTCTTCGTTCTTCGTTGATTGTGGGAGATGGGTGTAAAAGAATAGGCATTTTACGATAATGTCGGATACTATGCATAAAGGGATAAAGTAACATTTATCCCTTTTTTAATTCAGTTTTTTAAGGTCACAATTTGTGACCTTAAAAATAGAATTATAAATTGGTGATAAACAAAGTGATTTGTTATGGATAAGAACTCTGATGTTATGGTTCCTGAAGAAATAATAATGGATAAAATCTATCTAATAAGGAATTAAAAAATAATGTTAGATACTGATTTGGCGAAATTATATGGAGTAGAAACAAAGGTATTAAAGCAGGCTGTGAGACGACACAATAAACGTTTCCCAGGTGACTTTATGATTAAATTAATCCTGGAAGAACATAATGAATTAAAACAGCACTTTGGAAAATTATCTCGAGGCGGACACTCAAAATATCCTCCTTTTGCATTTACTGAGCAAGGAATCGCGATGCTGTCTAGTATTTTAAACAGTGAGCAAGCAATCATGGTAAATATTCAAATTATCAGAATTTTTACCCGTCTGAGGGAATTGCTATCATCGCACAGAGAATTACTCGAAAAACTTGATAGTATTGAATTTAAATTAGCTGAACATGACCAGAAAATATCATTGATTTTCGAATATATAAAGCAACTCGAGGATGCCAGACAGGAAGAATTAGAGAAAGGTGAAAGAGCAATTATTAAAGGATTTCAATTGGAGGAATCAGAAAAATAAGCCTGGATGATATTCATTAGTACTATCTCTACAACTTTCTTTGATTGGGAAAATACCTATTTTTTCTGGATTTTAGTCCATGAATCCCGAAGCGCAACCGTTCTGTTAAACACAAGCTTTCCGGCATCTGAGTCAGGATCAACACAAAAATAACCCAGCCGTTGAAACTGGAATTTCGCACCCGGAGCTGAGTCTTTCAGCCCGGGTTCGCAGTATGCAGTGATCGTTTTCAGAGATTCCGGATTCAGGTTTGATCTGAAATCTTTGCCTTCTTCTGCTTCATCCGGGTTTTCAGTAATAAATAGCCTGTCGTATAGCCGAACCTCAGCTGGAATGGCATGTTGCGCTGATACCCAGTGCAGTGTCCCTTTCACTTTTCGGGTTGATTCTGATCCACCGCTTCTGGTCTCAGGATCATAGGTGCACCTGATTTCGGTGATTTTCCCCGAAGTTTCCCTGATCACCTCTTCACATTTGATGATGTAGGCACTTTTCAGCCTGACTTCCCTTCCCGGTGCCAGCCTGAAAAATTTTCCGGGAGGATCTTCCATGAAATCATTCTGTTCAATATATACCTCTTTGCAAAATGGGATCTTACGGCTTCCCATGCTCTCATCCTCAGGATTATTTGTGGTTTCCATCCATTCAGTCTGCTCATCGGGATAATTGGTAATCAACAACTTCAGAGGATCCAACACCACCATCACCCGGGTAGATTTTTTATTCAGGTCTTCCCTGATACTGTGTTCAAGCAAACCAACATCAATTACGCCATCCACCTTGGTTACCCCAACGGCCTCGGCGAAATTTCTTATCGATTCAGGTGTGTATCCGCGTCTCCTCAATCCTGATATAGTAGGCATTCTCGGATCATCCCATCCATTAACCAGGTTTTCCTGGACGAGCTGAAGCAGTTTCCTCTTGCTCATCACCGTGTAGTTGAGGTTAAGCCGGGCAAATTCATACTGATAAGGCCGGTAATCACCGGTTTTTAATTCATCGACAAGCCAGTCGTACAAGGGGCGATGGACCTCAAACTCAAGAGTACAGATCGAGTGTGTGACCCCTTCGAAATAATCCGATTGTCCATGGGCGAAATCATACATCGGGTAAATGCACCATTCGTCGCCGGTTCGGTGATGGGATGCATGCTTGATCCTGTAGATGACAGGATCGCGCATGTGCATGTTGGGTGAGGCCATATCAATCTTTGCCCGCAACACATGTGTCCCTTCGTCAAATTCACCCTGCTTCATTTTTTCAAATAATTCAAGGTTTTCCCCCACCGACCGGGTACGGCATGGACTTTCAACTCCAGGCAGGGTGAGTGTCCCACGCTGTTCACTTATAGCTTCTACCGATTGGTCATCCACATAAGCTTTCCCGTCTTTGATAAGCTGAACGGCAAAATCATATAACTGTCCGAAATAATCAGAGGCATAAAATTCCCTGTTTTCCCAATCGAAACCCAGCCACCTGACATCTTCCTTAATGGAATCAACATATTCAACATCTTCCTTTACCGGGTTGGTATCATCGAATCGGAGGTTGCATTTACCATTATACTTCCCGGCCAGCCCGAAATTAAGGCAGATCGATTTGGCATGACCGATGTGCAGGTATCCGTTGGGTTCCGGAGGGAAACGGGTATGAACAGGTTTGTTATATTTGCCTGTTTTCAGATCCTCTTCAATAATGGTTTCAATGAAGTTGAGTGATTTGGATTCCCTGGTTGTTTCGTTCATTTCCAATGTATCTGATGAGGTCACAAATTTAGGTGGAAAAAACCGTTACTGCAATTCCTTACCTGTTCCTTTTAAACACCTGATTTGAAACAGCACTATTGAAACTGGAAAAGATTTGTTATTTGTTATTTGTTTTTTGAGATTTGTATTGAAACTTATCTGACAGAACAAATGGGACTGATCCGGATTGAGAATATGGAATTCTATGCTTTTCACGGGCATTACCGGGAAGAGCAGATTGTAGGTAATAAGTTTTTGGTCGACCTGTCTGTTGAGACCGACATGTCGGTCCCGGCCGATTCAGATAACCTGAAAGATGCCATAAATTACCAGGTTGCTTACCGGTTGGTAAAAGAAGAGATGGAGAAAAAATCGAACCTCCTGGAACACATTGCAAAACGGATACTGGATGCCATTTACAATCAATTTACCGGGATCGAAAGGGTGACCGTTAAGGTATCAAAAATGAATCCTCCAATGGGTGGGGGAAGGATTGACCGGGTCAGTGTAATCCTTACACGGTGAGCATGGCGAGAGTATCAGAAATAAAAAGTTGTCCCAAATGCGGGAAGGAATTTGAATGTTTCTCAGTTGATGACTGCTGGTGTGAAAATTACCAGATCCTCAGGAAAGATTACCTCGAAATAATTCACAAGTATGATGATTGCCTTTGTGCTGAATGCCTGAAAGAGTATGCGGAGGAATGATCACACACAGACCTGACTTCCGGGTGGCGATTGTAACCTCAGCAAATACCATTATTCCAATAATCTTTAATTGTTATGACAGGAGCACCTGAATTACTGCACTTAAATTCAAATACTTTGCCTAAATTTTTGGCTGGGGGGAAAGATATTAATAAATTTAATTCTGGATATGTAACCAATTTATTCATCAAAACACACTTATAACAAAACAAAGCCTTATGAAAAAACTTTTTCTCTTTCTTGCTTTGGCAAGCATTTCAACTTTTTTGCTTGCCCAACCTGAACTGGTCTGGGATATTGACCAAAGAGTCGATTCTTCTTTTAGCAGCAATCCCCAGAATGGGGTTGAAGCGGACGGAAAACTTTATTTTGTTGCAGGGGACTTTACTCATGGCAATCAAATATGGGTTACCGATGGAGATACGGCACGTCGTATTACAAATATTTCAGGTAATCCACATGGATACGGACCGCATAGTCTGGTTCCATTCAAAGGGAAACTATTTTTTGTATATAATGATGGCCTTCATGGGAATGAAATCTGGGTCACTGACGGTACCGAAGAGGGTACGGAATTATTCATTGATATTAATCCATTGTACGATGAAAACTGGGTTCCCAAATGGCAGGTTCTCGGCGATACCATGTATTTTGTTGCCGATGATGGCATTCATGGCGATGAGATATGGTATACCGACGGTACTGTTGCCGGGACCAGAATGCTCGCAGACCTGTTGGGGGGATCAGGTATACCCATGCAACTTTTTGATGCCTTCAAATTTAAAGGCAAAACATTCCTGGCTACATATTTCGGATTCTATACAACACAGGGTACAGCAGAAACCACTGAAAAGGTGATCCCAATCTGGAATTCGAGCAACAATCTTCCTCATGCCGTTTTTAATGACTCAATATATTTCGGCGGGGAGATGCAGGGTGATAACGTCGGGGTTGAGCTATATAAATCGGATGGCACTGTAGAAGGTACTCAACTGGTCGCAGACCTGAACACAGGAACCCCGCATTCCTATCCAAAAGACTTTGTACTGGTCGGGGATACCTTGTATTTTGTCGCCTATACAGATACAGGAAATGTAAACCTTTATCTTACAGATGGCTCTGCAGCCGGAACAAAACCGGTTAAGATCATCAGGCCGGGAACCTCTTCGGCCGACATAGGTATGGGGCCTGCTCTTAATGGAAAATTGATATTTACTGCAGTGGATGATGATAATGGTAATGAACTCTGGATCACAGACGGTACTGAAGATGGAACAAAGGTCATAAAAAATATTGTATCTGGAGCTGGCGGCAGCTACCCCAATGAATTCGTCCTGATCGGTGATAAAATATATTTTAAGGCATATACTTCATCAACAGGATATGAATTATGGGAGACCGACGGGACAGAAGGAGAAACTTTTCAGACAAAATCATTTTATCCTGGTTCCATATCTGGCGTTTCATATATATATAATATTGACAATCAGCTTATCTTATCAGCCACCTCACCAAATTATGGTGGTGAAATATGGTTCGGAAATATTACTAATGATGATTTCGAGGTATTCAATATTGCTAGCGGAACCTATGGCTCTAATCCTACGGTAATTTGTGAATTCGACGGCAAACTGATCATCGAAGCACAAACCCTGGAATTTGGAAAAGAACTCTGGGCGTATGATACACTTGCAATGACCATGACTATGCTTGGGGACCTCAAGACCGGATGGGGTACAGGTTCCTATCCACAATTTTATTCCCTGGATGCACATTACGTCTATTTCAGGGCCTACGATGATAATTCAGTTATACAGCTCTATAGAACCGACGGTACTACTGACGGTACCAAGCAAATCACCTCTTTCGTTGGTAGTACTTACTGGACCTCCAAGGTTGTTGGACTGGGTGATTACGATTATTTCTTGATGAATGGACCTGATGGGAATGAATTATATAAAACGCTTGGTGAACCTGACGATGCCGTAATGGTTAAAGACATTTATGCCGGAACAACCAGAGGTGTAACGGGTGAGATAGTTGTCCTAGATTCCCTGCTCTATTTTGCAGCTGACGACGGTAATACAGGGGGGTATGCTCTGTGGAGAAGCAACGGAACCGACGCTGGCACTTTCCTTGTCAGGGATGTATACCTGGGCCTGGATGAAAATATTGCTCCGGCATATATGATGGCCGATTCAAACAACATCTATTTCCAGATGTATGATGGCGGGGTCTATGGGTATGAATTATATATCAGTGATGGTACTACTGATGGTACACATCTTTTTAAAGACATCTGGACGGGTCCAAATAGTTCCGGGGCGCAGCCTCAGATCACATTGGATACATTAACGTTTTTTACTGCCGCGACTTCTAACGAAGGCAAAGAACTCTGGGTGGCTGACGGGGACAGCGCCAGGTTCCTGGGAGACATTAACCAGGGAACCGGAGACTCCGATCCATATAATTTCAAGGTTATTGACGGTACCGTTTACTTCCAGGCAAAAAGGGGAGTATTAGGAGATGGCCTGTATAAATTTGAAGGAGATACCATCGTTGAGGTATTGGCAGATATCGGTTATGATTTCGACGTGCATGACTATGCACTGGCGAACGGTCATTTGATGATTGTAAATTTCATTGCCAGTCAGGTAAAATATGAACTATGGCAGGTGAATGAAACTGGTTGTGGTCTGACCAGGTTAAATGATATGTACCCGTTCCTCAACTCACAGGACACATACGGAAATCATGATTCGAAAAATCTCTTTCAGATTGCGAATACGCTTTATTATCAATCAAAAAACTCTGCAGCAGGTATAGAGTTGTTTAAGTATACCCCGGAAGTGGAAGAGGTATTTGCCATAACCATGGTGGATACAACATTCTGTGCCGGAGGCGGAGTCTGGCTCACCTATGATTTTACCTGTTCTTTTGAAAGCGAAAATACATTTTTCATTGAGCTTAGTGATGTCACAGGTAGTTTTGCAGCAGCTACTACATTCGACTCCGTTATAAATGTATCTGAAAGTGCAGGTGATCTTGAATTCACATTACCGATCGACCTGGTAGAATCAAACCATTACAGGGTCAGGTTAAAATCTACCCTGCCTGAACTGTTTTCGGCCGATAACGGATACGACCTGACCATGGGTAATAGTATGACATATTTTGATACGGTTTACATATGCCAGGGAGACAGCGTTTTGATCGATGGGGTTTATATAAAGACAAATGGTCAGTATACAGGAGATTTTACAGGATTTTTCGGTTGTGACAGTATTCGGGAAACGATAATTTATATCGAAAATCCTCCGAATGTTAGTTTCACGTATTATATTGACACAATGCCTGTTTGTGACGGGCAGGCACTCGAATTTTCTATAGATAATTTTGTGGCGGTAGATTCTTTCAGGATAGAAACATTCAGGCTTGTCGCCAATAATGAAAACCTGACATTTACTTATGATTCAGATGATCCTGAACTTGCTGTGTTTGCTACAGGATATAAAGGTAATGCAGCTTGTATGGGTACGGATAAGATTGTTCTGAAGGATAGAACCATCACTAATGTGCTTATGGGGGTACCTGAGATCGATCAGCAAACTGTAACAGTTGCTGTTGCCAGCATGCCTGATATGGTGGACACCTGGTACTGGATCTGGGGAGATGGTACTTATACCTACACGCAAGATCCGGGAAGTCATACCTATTCTGCAGGAGGAACTTCTAGAATCTGTCTGATCGGGGAGAACTCCTGTGATGCAGATACAAGTTGTGTGGATGTTGAAATATTTAATATATCTGTCCCGGGACTTGAAAGCTCACTGGTGAAAGTATACCCGAATCCGGCTACCGATCGTTTCGTGATCGAAAATGGCGATTGTGAAAGCCGGATCCTGATTTACAATGTGTCGGGAGTGGAGGTCCTTACTTTAGAACTGAAGGCCAATGAACGATATGAGGTTAATGAGAAACTGGAGCCGGGAGTATATTTTGTACGGGCAGAAACAAGCACCGACGAAACCGGACAGATGAAACTGATCATTCAATAGATCTGCAAATCATTTATAAGGAAGCCGTCTTAAAAGGTACGATTAGGTCATTCTGAACTTGCCTTCCCTGACGTAGGTCAGGGTTTCAGAATCCGTATTTAGCTAATAATGAGATCCTGATCCCGAGTAATCCCCCCCGAGTGCTCGGGGGGGCACGGCGGGACAGGATGGCCATTTTAAATGAAAAAGGTACTTTTGGGACAGCTTTTTTTTTAATTCGTAATATGAATTTGCAAGAATCTGTGTAACTTGGGTTGGAGCGCAACCATTTTAAATCTAAACCCGTCATTATCTTATATGCCTAAAACAATCGTGTTATGAAGCCATTAAAATCCTTTCTATGGTTGCTGGTTATTATGCCGGCATTTATTTTCAGCTCCTGTGAAAAACAACCTGATGTTGAACAGGAAGGGACCCTCGAACTAGGGATAGTACTTGACCAGCTTCAAGGACAGCTTAAAAGTGCCCTGGAAGACAGCAGCAATGCAGGGACACATTCTGTGGTTATCAGCATAGTCAATGAGGATGGTGAACTGGTGATGGACAATGAGCGCCTGGAAATATATAATTTTGGCGGACACTGGGTGACAAAGGAGATTAAGCTTAAAACAGGGATTTACAAACTGATCAAGTTTTTCGTCGTTGATCCTGAAGGCAATGTCCGGTTAGCTGCCCCTCTCGAAGGATCTCCCAAGGCATACCTGGTGAATCACCCGCTCCCGCTGCCCTTTGAGATCATGAAGGAACAGGTTACCCGGGTAGTGCCCGAAGTGCTCCTGGTGGTTGAAGATCCGCCTGAAGCATTCGGTTATGTAACATTCGGCTACTCTGTGGTTAAAACCCTTGATTTTTTCATTGCTGTTTATATTGACGACCCAAGGATCATGGCGCCCATCATGTGGACCGATGCCAAACTTACCGTCATCCTTGATTCTGTCTGGAGGCATTCATTCAAGCTTGAACCCCGGATCAACAAGGTTACTGTAAGAGATGGTTACTGGCAATACCTGCTGGTCGTCGATAAGGAGGGTTTTCTACCGGTAAAGCTAAAGATATCGCGTGATGAACTTTTCAAAACAAATCCTGAAAATCCCTTACTGGTAGGATTACCGGTAAATAATTTCCAAATGCTGGTGCTGCAGCCCGGCCCCGAGAAGGGCAAGGATGCCATGATCAGCAAGTCACTGCCGGATGAGAATTTTGGGGATTACCCGTATTTTCAGGCCATGACAGATTTACCAATGTCCAGTATTGAGCAGCATAAGCTGTCGCGCAGCCTGGTTGAATGGGACCTGAACCAGCTGCCTAAAAGTGCTGTCATCAAAAAGGCAATATTAACACTCTATTATCCTTATAATGTATACCCGGATACACTGCCTTTCATTGATGATGCGGGAAATAAATATACCGGTATTGATTCATCTGAGGTTCCTTATGAATTAAAATATGCTGCCGTTTTGCAAAGGGTACTCTCGCCATGGGAAGAGTACAAAGTAACCTGGATGAACCAGCCGGAAACCACTGAAGAAAACCAGGTATTCATACCGCGAAAGGACTATATCCTGTATGATTATAATTGTGTGGATCGTTTTGTTCCCCCTGTCAGCGAGGTGGTGGATGTGACTGCACTATTAACCGACATGGTCAAATCCGGGCAGCATAGCATGTTGATGAAACTGGTCAACGAAGAGGTTTATGAAATGTTCAGGTTTGCATCCAGTGATTTCAATGTACTATCTCCTGTTAGTTCTGAATTACGCACACTCTGGCCAAAACTGGAGATCTATTATGCACTGCCTGAATAATTATATTTGCACCCACAGAATAGAATCCCGGTCATATAAAATGGCCGGGATTTTTTTGGTTCGCCTGGCATGGTCTAAGATTTATTATAATTTAAATTTAACGAACCGCCGTATGCCGAACGGCATATACGGTGGTGTGAGAGGACAACAGGTGAACTAATCACCTGCTTCCTACTCGATTAATGTACTATGCAGCTTAAATTATAAGGAGTTATAGTTCCCTGAGATTTATTATGTTTAAATTTCCCTGGTATTGTATTTTAGTAATTAATTAAAGTTGCCAGTTACAAGTTACCAGTTGCCAGGTGTCTGAATAACAGTCATATATGAATTAGTAAATGATACAAATTTAATTACTATTTTAATTTATGTTATTGACTATTAATACTTTACCCAGTGCCCAGTACCCAGTACCTGGCAACTTGAGTTAATTATAACAGTTCTTAAATCCAACACTCATGAAAAACAAATTATTTTTTCTTTCTGTTCTTGTACTTTTTACCGGTTTAGTCAATCGTATAAATGCGCAGGAAAACAAAGTCAATACTGCTTCCGACACGCTGGTGGTGATGTGGTCGAGCGCTGATCCGGACATAGCAGATAAAGTGTGCCTGATGTATACTCAAAATGCCAAGAAATGGCATTGGTTTGAGGAAGTCATCCTGATTGTCTGGGGGCCATCCCAGAAAACCCTGGCTGAAAATGAAAAACTCCAGGAGAGGATAAAAACCATGAAGGAAGAAGGGGTCATCCTTGAAGCATGTGTATATTGTTCTAAAATGCTTGGCGTTGAGGATGATCTGAAAGAATGTGGAATTGATGTTAAGGGCATGGGGGTTCCTTTAACCAAATACCTGAAACGAGGCTATAAAATGCTTTATTTTTAGTTCTCCTTTATGTGGATATTACTTAAGTTTGTGTAAAGGACATCAATCACTAAATCCACATTATGAGATCATTAATTGTCGTTCCGTTATTTCTTTTTTCTTGTCAGTCATCAATCCATAATGCAGGAGAAAAAATGAAGTTTTATGTCGGAGCCAACGACAGGAACCAAAAAAATTCCATTGTGCTTTGCGAATTGGATGTATCCACCGGAGAGATGGTGAAGCTGGATTCCTTTTCAGGTGCATTGAGTTCTTCATACCTGGCGATTTCTCCGGATAATAAATATCTGTATGCCGTTAACAGTGAAACCAATCCCGAAACCGGGAACCAAAAAATCACCAGTTTTTCTATTGATCCTGAAACAGGTGCCCTGAAATTATTGAACAGCCAGTCTTCCGAAGGCAGAGGGCCATGTCATATCTCCGTTCATCCTTCCGGTAAATATGTTTTTACTGCCAATTACAGCAGCGGCACCATTGCGATACACCCGGTGAATGCGGACGGCAGCCTGGCACCCGCATCAGATATTGAACAGCATGAAGGAACAGGTCCTGACAAAGAAAGACAGGAAGCGGCCCATGCTCATTTCATTTGTGCCGGTCCGCAGGGAAAATATGTGCTGGCAGTTGACCTGGGAATTGATAAAGTAATGAATTATGTATTCGATGAGAGTACGGGTAAATTAGCACCCAATGCCAATCAGGCCTTTTTTGAGACCAAGCCTGGTGCAGGTCCGCGGCATCTCGATTTTCATCCTTCCGGAAAATTTGTTTATATCGTAAACGAACTAAATGGTTCCTTAACGGCTTGTAGTTACGATCAGGATGATGGAGTGATATCCGAAATTAACACCCTCATGAACCTTCCTGCCGATTTTTCAGGATTCAATAAATCGGCTGCCGTAAGGGTTCATCCAAATGGAAAATTTGTATATGCATCAAACAGGGGGGACCGCAACAGCATCTCCTCATTCAGTATCCAGGAAGATGGTTCCATTGAACTTTTACAGGTGCAGGATAAAAAAATCAACTGGCCGAGGGATTTCAACATCGATCCGACAGGTAAATACCTGCTGGCTGAAAATATGAATGGAAACAACATTGTTGTTTTCCGGATCGATCCTTCATCGGGAAAATTGACAGAAACAGAGAACAAGCTTCTGATCAGCCAGCCGACCTGCATTGTATTTTTTGGAAATTAGCTCCATCCATCTCAGGACAATAAAAAATGCATTTCTTGACTTTCTGCATTTATTGGGAAAATTTTATATAAGATTATCCTTTCCTGTCCTTTCAGATATTGCTTGCATCGGATATTTCAGATTTTTAGGTTGTGTCTTCATACTAAATACTATGAAAAATGAATTTGACTAAAGTTTATTTCCGGATTTTCCTTTTGCTATTTCTTATTTTTATTTCGCCTAAAGGATATTTTGTCCAAACTGCAGTCCCTGGAGGTAATAATACAACAAATACAGAGGCGGGGCCGGCATTTGTAAGTTACAAAGAAACGCATTTCACCCAAAAAGGATATACAGTTTTTTTTGGTGGAAATTATAACAGAACCCATACCTTTGAAAACTCCGTTGGATGTAGTTGAGGTTAAAACTGGAATTTCCTGTATGGAGATTTTTAGGATTTGAAGTAGCCGCCCTGACTAATATCAATAAATTCAAATCCTATGCCGGCTTGGATTTTTGTCTCACATTTGGGAGGATCGGGAATGAAAAGAACCTGAATTCTCATATTTTTGATTCATGGAGAAAGTGGCCATATTATTTGGTTCGTCTACGGGAAATACTGAGTCGATAGCCCGGGCATTGGTACCGAGAATTGGTAAAAACATTGCTAATGCCTTTAATGTATCTGACTTTTCTGTTTCCAGGCTGGCCGAATATAATAACTTGATCTTTGGAGTCTCCACCTGGGGCATTGGTGATCTGCAGGACGACTGGAAGGAGTTTTTACAAGAATTGAAAAAGGCTGACCTGAAAGGTAAAACCATCGCAATGTATGGTTTGGGAGATGCGGAATCTTATCCTGATTCCTTTGTGGATGGAATGGGAACGATTTATGAAAAAATCAGGAACAAGGGATGCCATATTATTGGACAGGTGGACACTGCCGGATACAGTTTTGAACGTTCAGGGGCCGTTTATGACGGGCAATTTATTGGTCTGCCCCTCGACGAAGACAACGAAAGTGGTTTAACGGAATTGCGCATCGATACATGGCTTAATGAAATTATGCCACAATTTAATTGATCCATCCTTTGATTGGGAGGAAGGGTTGGATTTACCATTCGCTCTAAATACATCTGTTATGAAGAAGACAACCGGGCTGCTAATTGTTTTATTGTGGATATTATCTCCGTCAGTTGAAATTAGCGGACAAGCAATTGAAAAGGTTGATTTCAGGAAGTTTGTCAGTGGCCAGATGCTTTATTACTACGTCGATACATTAAGTTCAGACGGATTTGAAGGAAGGCTGACCGGGCATATCGGATATGATAAATCAGCCGAATGGGTTACAGAGAAATTCAGAGAATGGGGCGTTCAGCCACTGGGCGACGACGGTAGTTACTTACAACCCTTTCCCCATCCATATACTGAAATATTTCCCGGCTGCGAAGTTCTCATGCGTCTTAATGGAGAAGAACCAAAAAGCTACCAGTATATTGAGGAATTCATCCCAGGTTCAACATCGGGGAATGGCGAAATAACAGCCGAAGTGATCTATGTGGGATATGGCATTTCAGCGCCGGAACTGGGCTATGATGACTATGCAGATGTGGATGTCGCGGGGAAAATTGTGCTGATGGAAAGGGAAGTGCCAGTTAATACATCCCATGAGAATTTCCTGGCCTGGCGGCCTTATTCCTTTCATCAGTATAAGCTGTTGAATGCAGTTAAGCACGGAGCATCGGGAATGCTGTATAATTACCTCATAGCAAATCCAAATAATGCCTGGTCGGAAGGATTCATTTATTCCCATATCGGTAAAAAAGCGATGGAGGATATTTTCGACCAGACCGGCGAACAGCCTGACAGCATAGTAAAACAGATAAAAGAGACATTACAGCCCCATTCATTTAATACAGGAAAAACCTTTACGATTAAAAACGAAACCAGGCATCATCCCGACGGCACAGGATCAAACGTTTTTGGATTTATTGAAGGTACTGATCCTGTTTTGAAGAAGGAGTACCTTTTTATCGGTGGGCACATGGACCACCTGGGACGGTGTTATGAGATCATGCCCGGGGCAAACGACAATGCTTCTGGTGTTGCTGTCACACTCGGCATTGCAGAAGCCCTTTCAAAATCTGCCATAAAACTAAAGCGATCAGTTGTTTTTATTTTAACTGGTGCAGAGGAGGCCGGGTTAGCCGGCGTTCAGTATTTCCTGAAAAATCCTGTGGTTTCCTCTCTCGACAACATAAAGGGTTTTATCAATATGGATGCAGTAGGTATTGGAACCAGGATCCATGTTGGATTTGCAAAGAATTACCCGGAGTTTTTTTCATACCTGGAAAAGGCAAACCAGCAATTCAATTATGATCTGTCGGGAAGTCATTCCTCTAACATCGGCAGGCCCAGATTAGATGCCGCATTATTTGATTGGTACGGGATCCCGGTACTTTCAATAGGCACATCCGGAGGCAATTCCACAGGTAACTACAGGTACCATACACCTTACGATAATATTTCCAATATAGAGCCGGAGATCATGTTAGACCTTGCTGAATTGTTGTTTAATTCCATTGTTGAGATGGCAAACGAAGACCAGCTAAGCATAAAACGAGGTGAAGTAAGGGAAGAATTCCTAAAATGACCCGATTCGCGCAATTACACTTGATGAACATATCCTGTCATTTCAGATGCCTGTTACTTATTTACTAATAAAAGGTTGCTGTATGGATGCAATTGATCGGAAAATCTGTTAGCCGGATTGGGGATTAATTCAGGCTGATTCATTGATCAATAAAACCAAACTTTTCTAAAAACTCATCTGTCCTTTCTAGGATCTCCTCATCGAAATAGGTAGCGTATTTTTCATTTCCTTCGCCCAGGTAATGTGGGCGGCCCTCATAGGTTATTAACTCAAAATGATTACCAAGACGGACGGTTTCATCCCTGAAGTAGCTGACAACCCAGTATGGAACCATACAATCATCTGTCCCGTGAAATTCAATGGCCGGGGGGAGGCCTGGTTTCAGGTTGTGAAAGGGAGAGATAGACCAGATCTCTTTTTTCCGGTCCCCCATCAGCCGGTCGGCCCAGGCTTCCATGGTGTTTACATTGCTGGAATAAAGCAGGAGGGCATTGGGCACCGGGCTGGTATCCAGATTGTCGGTTGCTTCATTAATATCATCAAACATGGCGGTTGATAATGCCAGTTGCCCCCCGGCAGATTGTCCGCTTGCAATTATTTTTTCCGGATCGATGTTAAATGATGCTGCGTTTTCTCTTACCCATCTCATAGCAGTCCTGGCATCTTTTACAGATTCAACGGGGGTAATATCCGGGTGAGGCACATGTCCGTCCCCTGTTATGGAGAGCCGGTATTGAAAGGAGAATGTCACAAAGCCCTTCCTGGCAAATCGTTTGCAGGCGTTATGAAATTCGGAAGGGCTTCCATAAGCCCATCCCCCTCCATGAAAAAAGGCAATGGCTGGATTAAGCTCCTTTTTCAAAGTTTCCTCGGTATAAAACACATCCACCTTCAGTTCAGTTCCACTAATGGTTTTATAAATTCTCTTATCCTGGATGACCTCCTTGTCCTGAGCCAGAATGCTTGCACTGAATGCAAGACAGGTAATGAAAAAAAATGCGGTTAATTTCATAAATTATCCATTTAATGATCAGTATATATGTTGAAGCTCTTCGCTCTGCATTGCCCTCCTGGCCGGAACATGACGATTAAATTATTTTAGTTTAGAGTTCCAGTAGTTGATTTTATTTTCGTCAGCAGTTTTAATCCCGGGTAATGGATTTACATAGCCATATCGAAAATACTTTGCATTTCCTGTGTTATGATATGGCAGAATGGTGATCTTGTCCAGTTTTGGATATTCTTGTTTGATCTGTTGCAACCTTTTCAGGTGTCCGGGATCATCATTAACACCAGGTACAAGGGGGCACCTGAGATCAATCCGTGCCCCTTTATTGTACAGCAAGTCAAAATTCTGGTTGATCAGGTGATTGGAGGCCTTTGTAAACTCAACGTGTTTGCCGGGATTTGTTGCTTTGTAATCAAAAAGAAACATATCTACAAATGGGAATATTTCTTCGAATTGCTTCTGCGGAGCCAGTCCGCTTGTATCCAGGCAAGTGTGAATTCCATTACGCTTAGCTGTTTGTAGCAACTCAAGCGTAAATTCAAACTGGAGCATAGGCTCGCCACCGGAAACGGTTAGCCCCCCATTTGATTCCCCGTAATAGGGAAGGTCTTTTATTACGATCTCCATGACCTGATATACATTCATTTCCTTGCCTGTGATTCGCAATGCATCATACAGGCAGGCATCCACACATTTACCACATAATTCACAAAGGGACCTGTCAAGGTGATGGGTCTCATCTATCACAGAATGTACCTGGTTGGGGCAGGCAGTAACACACGCAAAACATTGTTCACACTTATCTTCAAGATAAGCAAGTTCTTTTTCAGGGTTAATAGATTCAGGATTATGGCACCATATGCATTTCATAGGGCATCCCTTGAGAAATACTGTGGTCCTTATACCCGGCCCGTCCTCTAATGAGTTGCGATGTATGTCCAGGATCATTGCCCTGCTCATAGCGCTTCTGAATCTAGTAAAGTGTTCTGGTCATGACCTCCCTCTGGATATCTTTAGGTAAGTCAACAAACCGTTCGGTGTAGCCGCCTACCCTGACGAATATATGCCGGTAATGATCCGGTTGCTCAAGGGCTTTTTCAAGCTCACCCTTATCAGTAGAGGTAATCATAACCTGGGTTCCGCCGGAATTGAAATATCCTTTGATAAGGGCCTTGGTTTGTGCGGTAAAATTGATCAGCGTTTTACGGGAAAATTTAATATTGTGAGTCATGCCTGCATGGTATTCTGCCGGTACCTTTGCCATTGAATTCAGCAGTGCAGTTAATCCGTTTACATCCATTCCCGCTGTCGGCTGGTTCCCATTTGATAGTGGTTCCCCGGCCTTCCTTCCATCGGCTGAAGCAGCTGTTTTCTTTCCATGGAGCACGCTGTCGCCATTATTTATATTGACCACAAGAAAATGATCCAGGAGTGTGTTCTCTTTTTGAGATTGTGAAGATTCGCCAAGGATCTTGCCGATCCATACCACCATGTCGTCGGCTTCATCAAGATCATTTCCAAATTTGGGCAGGTCTTTAAGCATTTTATGCTCTTTTTCAAAACCAGCAAAATTATTACGGATCATATCCAGCAGCTGAGCATGTGTAAATACTTTATGGTCATATATCATTTTCTTTATGGCAACCAAAGAATCGGCTGCGGAATTATTCCCGAATGTTTCAATGGTTCCGCCCATGTAACGCACCCCTTCACTTAAAACAGGTTTGGCCCTGTCAAGACAATCATCGTACAGAAGGCTTATGGCGGGGAATGCTGCATATTCGGCAGTGGTTTTGTAAATGGTTGACTGCGCTTCCGCCAGCATTTCTACCTGGTGCTCAAGCTGGCGGGCAAAGGCATCTTTAAATGCGTTGAATGTTTTAAACCTTTCAAATTCGCCCAGTGCCAATCCCATTTTCTTTCCCGAGTAGGAATCCATGCCATTATGCATGGTCACATCAAGAGCTTTCAGCACATTCAACGCTGCATCCGGGGATCCGATACTCCGGCCTTCAATAATATACTCTCCACATCCATAGGGGACATACTGTTCAGCTTCCTGCCGGCTCACCCGGAATACTTTTTGTACAGCAGGGACATTTACATCGTCGTTATAGATAATTGGAAAAGTGGAACCGGTGGCCAGTACCTCGAACGATTTATCCCATATTTTTTCATCCATTCCGGTAAAGTAGCGTAGACTTAACTGCGGAAGTGAATCATTGACAATTTTTTGTGCTTCAAGGGCAAGCAGTGCAAAGGCATCTGCGTTTTTTTCGTTTTTCCTTCCCATGCCGCCAATGATGATCCGGTTATTATATATATCACCGCGGTCAACGATCTGTCTCCATAATCCAACCAGCATATCCAGGGCCATCTTATCATCCACATTGCCATTCAGAAGATCATCAACCAGGAAATCCCCAAGGTAATTATCCATCCTGCCGTAATTCTTGGTAAGTGAGACCAGGTTATACAGCCACGTGAGCTGGATAGCCTCATGAAAAGATTGCGGAGCATTGATTTGTATATTTTTCAAGCTTTTCGCTATGCGCTGGTATTTCTCTTTTTCCGAACGGTTACCAGCTTCGCCTGATTTAAAGATTGCTTCGGTCTCGTATTGCCCGGCGATCTGTTTTACCAGATCAACCACACCCAGTAAGCTCTTTAAGAAAGCTTGTTCACTTTCATCTTCACGGTTGCTGCTCTTAATTCTAGCAATAATTTCATCTTTAAGGCCGGGTAATCCATTTTGCATCAACTTATCATAATTGAGCACCGGTCCTCCAAAACCAAACATCGGATAGGATATTTCCTCACTGGCATAATAATTATCACTCGGCAATCCCTCTGATACATTTTCCGGGAAGGCTTCCCTGCACCTGAAATAGGTGGCCTCCTTTCCCCAGTATTCCAGCAGGAAGTGGATATCATCGATGATTTTCGTAGACAAATCCTTATCGTCCAGCCTGTCTTTCAACAATTGAAACTGGCAGAAATAGGCCGGTTCCACTACGTCGCCCCGCTCGGGATCGATTCCGACGAACATCCTGTCGAGCCGGCCGGCAAACCAATTCCCATCCTGCATGGGTTGCATGATCATCAGGGCTTGCTCCTTCAGGCAATCCAGTTCTCTCTCGTAAGGGTGCAGGTGTGCAGTTTCCTGGTAGACTCTGGTAAACCGGATTTCCCTTTCCAGGCTGCCTATCTTTCTGGCCGCTTTCAGTTTGCCAAGATCCAGTTCCCGCATAGGATTTACTGCCTGCTTATTCATTTTCGAAGAGGTTAATCTTTATGAAGTCCAATTGACAGGGCAATTTATTGCTTTTATAGTGTTTAATCAAATAAAAATTCAACGGATCGGTTATTCTAAATTCACTATTGCCGTTCTTTGTTCTCTCCAGATTTCCTGAGCCACAAGTTCACTGCCCTCAGGTGTTAAATGCACACCATCTCCTGTACATATTCCTTATTGTTTTCATGTTAGACCTCAGGTATCAGCCGTATTAAGGTGATCTCACTTTTTGTGCCAATGCGCACAGGCGGTCCAAATGTGCCCACTCCCTGAGAGACAAGGATCTTTGTGTTTCTATATTGATGCAATCCCCTGTTGTATTTAAAAATTAATTCATTAACCAGGGTGATCGGGAAGAGTTGTCCCGCATGGGTATGCCCTGCCAGGTAGAGATCGATACCATATAGATCAGCATATTCAATTCCATCAGGACTGTGATGCAGAAGGATGGTTGGTTTTGCCGTGTTGATTTCCAATAATGCCAGCGTTTCTTTGATGGTCGGCCCCCCGGGAGCGGCATGCATATCTGCTTTGCCCTGATCGGAGCGCATGTGATTGAGCCCGATGATCTGTAATTCACCGAAACGATCAACTTCATTATCAAGCACACGAATACCCATGTTTCGTAAATATCCTTTAATTGTTTCCACCCCGGTATAAACGTCGTGGTTCCCGTTAACAAAATATATTGGAGATGTCATTTGTGTCAACGGTGAAATGTTTTCCGGTGAAAGCCTTATCCTTCCATCAAAAAGATCACCCGTTAAGAATATTACATCGGGTTTGTGGAGATTGGTTTTATCTGCAATTTTCTGCAGGAATCCCTTCCCCCTGAAATGCCCGATATGTATATCGGAAATGTGCATGGCCCTTACCTCACTTTGCAATCCATTTATTGGGATTTCAATTTCGGTGACTTTAGTCCGGAAGCTGTTCCATATTCCAAAAAGCGAGATAAAACCAGTAAGGAGAATAATAATTAAACCGTATATTTTGGGTGGGAGCTTAATAAAAAGATTAATGAAGTCCGTAAGCAATGCGGATAAGAAAAGATAAAGCAATATGCTCATGGTGATAGCGGCAGCACAATATATCAAATTTCCCAATAGGATCCTGGAATTTGAAAAGCTGATCAATCCGCCAATCATAAAAACCGTAAGAAAAGCAAAGGCCAGGTAGATGATCCTGACGTTCTCCATATCAAAATACCAGGCGAAACGCCGCGACAAGTAGATATTCGCCCCCAACAGGATGCCAATAATACTTAAAAGAAAAAATATGGGGATAAGATATTTCAATAAAAACCTAATGTTTTTTTAGCCATAAGATCCGGTCATAGTAAACAATATAAAGAACGATCACCATTACTCCCCTGATCAAATATAAGCTGGTATGTTTAACGTTGTAAAGTGCCCATACAGCCATGCCAAAGATTGCTACTTCGATCCTAAGGCGCAGAACCCCGGGTACAGCCACAGGCCTATTCTGAAAAATGATGCACTTCGTTGATTTTTTTATTCTGTCCTAAAACAAGGTCTACCTTTTTCAATTCTTCCGGGATATTAATTTCCTGGGGACATTTCTCAATACATTCTCCACATTCCGTGCAGATCAAGGCATTCCCGTTCGTTTTCTCCTTATTCAGTTTTTCCGGATCGCCTGCCAGTTTCCTGTAAGATCTTTTTACCATCCATTTGCGCACGGCACTTTTCTCTGTTGAGACATTATTCAGGATGGCAAAATTCTGGGGGATATTTACTCCATAGGGACAATTCATGCAGTATTTGCAGGCTGTGCAATCCACAATAATGTATTTCCTGTATATTCTGACCAGTTCATTAATGGTATGCAAATCATCTTCACTCAATAACCCGACTCCTGATATTTCTGCACTGGCACAATTCTCATCCAGCATTTTCTGGCTACCCATCCCACTGAGCACAACAGATATTTCGGGCAGGTTCCATAAATATTGAAGGGCCCAGTCCACTGCACTTCTCTCAACGTGTGATCTCGACATTACCTCCTTTGCTTCTTTTGGCGGGTTGGCCAATTGTCCCCCTTTCACCGGCTCCATTGCCACCACTGCGATATTCTTTGATCCTGCATACTTCAACCCTTCCAGGGTAGCCTGATTGGCAGTATCCATGTAGTTATACTGGATCTGTGCGACGTCCCAGTCATAGAAGTCAATAATATCCTTGAATACCGGAAGAGTATCATGAAATGAAAAGCCAATATACCTGATCTTGCCCTGGTCCCTGGCTTCAATCATCTTATCGACCAGGTTCAACCGTTTTACTTTCTCAAAAGAATTTTTATTCAGGCCATGAAAAAGGTATGTATCCAGGTAGGTTGTCTGCAGTTTATCCAGCTGCCTGTTCAGGGATTTCTCAAAATCTTCTTCTTTTCTGACAAGGGGCATAAAAAGCTTGGTCACAAGATGGATCCTTTCCCTGTATCCATCCTGCAATGCCATCCCAACCACCCTTTCACTTCCTCCGAAATGATAGGGCCATGCAGTATCGATATAATTTATTCCCTGGTCAATCGCATTCCTGATCAGGTTGAATGATTTTCTTGTATCTACGCGTTGTGGAATAAATTTAACCGTGGGGAGCCTCATGCACCCAAGCCCCAGAGCAGATACTTTAACTCCAGTCGAACCAAATTCCCTGTATTGCATGAAATAATTTAAATATTAAAGAGGTTATGTTCTCCTGTGGCTCCTCCTGTTATAAGTATTATATTTACAGGCGGACAAAATACCTAAAAATTTTAAACCTGAGGTTGATCCTTTATGTTAAAAAAGATATTTTTAGCATTTGAATTTTGCCTGATTACCATCCTTTATAATTTTCAAAGCTCGGGCCAGTCAGTTTATCCTCCTATATTGCTCGATTCCGGTGCACTTGCAGAAAAGGTCAGTTATCTGCATAGCATTGAGGCCATGAAGGGCCGGCACAAAGGGCCAAATATAATCGTTATCCTTGCCGATGATCTGGGGAAGAACGATATCACCTTATACGATAGCAGGGGAGTGGAGACACCGAATATTAACCGGCTGGCTCAGGAAGGCGTGGTATTTACTGAAGCCTATTCCACCAGTGCAGTCTGCAATCCTTCCCGGGCAGGTTTGATCACCGGAAGGTACCCCCAGCATTTTGGCAATGAGCTGCAGATCATGAGCCGGTACGCCAGGAATAAATTTGAATTTTTCTTCTTCAAGCATTTTGTTGATACCCGGCCCATGTGCCTGATCGAACCCTGGTATTCTCCTCCTGAGGAAGAAATGAGAAAACAGGGCTTGCCCGAATCAGAAATTTCATTATTTGAGTTAATGCATGCATCAGGTTACAGGACGGGCTGTATCGGGAAATGGCACCTGGGCTACAACGAACCATTCCTCCCACAGGATAAAAATATCGATGAATTCTTTGGATTTTATGAGGCGTTCAGCCTGTATGCCCCAAAAAGTAATAAGGATATGGTAAATTATAAGCATAAGATATTCCAGGAAAAGCATATATGGCGACAGAAAAGAAAAGGTCCCTGCGCCCTTGTACACAACACTGAAGTAGTGGAGGGAGATGAATACCTGACATTTAAAATTGCGGATGAAGCTTGCCGTTTTATCCGGGAGAACGAACACGATCCTTTCTTTCTGTATGTCCCGTTCAATGCTCCCCATACTCCTTTCCAGGCTCCAAAGGAATATTATGAACGGTTTGCCTGTGTCGGCGATAAAAACAAACAGGTGTACTATGGCATGATCGCTGCCCTTGATGATGCAGTTGGAGAGATCCTGGACCAGGTAAACGAATCGGGCCTCGAAGAAAACACACTGATCTTTTTTGCCAGCGACAATGGCGGGGCAACCTATACCGGGGCTACTGACAATGGTGACCTGAATGGAGGAAAGATCACCCATTTTGAAGGTGGCATCAATGTACCTTTTATTATAAAATGGAAGAGTGAACTGGAACCCGGTCAGCGATACCCCGGTCCCGTTTCCCTCATGGATATTTTTACTACGGCAATAACCTCGGCACGAATTCCATACCCCGTGAACATTGCCCTGGACGGAGTTGATCTTATGCCTTATATCACCGGGCGGGACCTTCATCCACCCCATGAATACCTGTTCTGGCGAACCAATTTTAACAAGACCATGCGCCACGGGAAATGGAAACTGATGCTTAATTCGAGGAATAATCAAATATTGCTCTATAACCTGGAAACAGATAAGCAGGAGTATTATAACCTGGGAGAAAAGTATCCCGAAGTTGTCAACGATATGCTGGGTAAATTTACAGAATGGGAGAAGAACATGATCCCGCCTGCCTGGCCTTCGGTTATGGAATACGAACAGGAAATTAATGGTGTGAAAATGCGGTTTGCGTTTTAATTACCTGCAGGTAATGATAAATTCACCCCTTCCCTCAAATTCGAAACAGGTAATATTATCTGCTGATGTTTTTGTTCTATCGATGCCGTTTCCCCTTGCATCTGTGATCTCAGCCTCCTTGTCCAGGTTTTTATAGTAGAGCACATTTTTGCCATATGCTTTGACATGGTAAATAACCCCTCCCTCTTTTTCCTCTATTGATTGAAGCTCAACAGTCGAACTGATCAGCATATTCTCAGTCCTGGCATCTTCAGACAACGTAACCACCAGGTCGTTATCCCCCTTTTTAACCCTTGAAACCGGGACCTGGTAAGTATGCAGCAGGGGTTCCCCGTTCAGTACCACGCGGTCAATTTTACCGGATCCTTCAAACCTGACATCAAACAGGCCTTCCAGGTAAACATAATTTTCCAGGTTAGCGAGATAATTGGATCCCCTCACCGCTATGCCGAAGGGCAGGTTCCGGATCCCCATATTTGTGACGGCCGACATCCAGGGGGCGATGGAATAGACCAGCGGCCGGACATCATGGAACGGATTCTTCTCACTGATGTTGAACATTTCCGGCATGGAATAAGGCATTGGCAGGTACTTGCCCGGTTCGATGCTGTATCCGACCAGTTTGTCCATGGCCGCCACAATATCTTCCTCATTGTGCCATTCTGAGTCCATGGCGGTTAGCAATGCGAAATAAGTACACAGGAAGTACCCGGTGGAAGTGGTGGTCATGTCATGGTACAACTTATCGCGCAACACTTTATATTTTTCGGGAAGGGTGGGTGTAAAAGGCGGAAGCGACATCGCCCATACATAGTCCCATATATCCATCCCATAGGGCTTGGATAAGATCATCTCTCCATCCTCTGTGAGCAGGTAACCATACGATGGCCTGGGATCTTCATAGTCGAAGAAAGGTTGCATGGCCCTGTCAAGGTTATTGGCTTTTTCCAGGTATTCTTCGGCTTTTTTCCCTGATTCCATTGCCGCCAGCATGATGTAGCCGGAATAGTTCAGGATATTGATGTAGAGATCAAATGCACGCACAACTTTCGTCCCTTCATAGAGGGAATTATTCCGGTAGGTAGGCGCCCCGGTGGCATTGTCGAATCCATCACCCCGGCTGCCTGAATATGGGGTTTCACAATAATAATACCTTCCGAACAATCCTTTTTCTTTATCGTAGCAATACCGTTCCAGCCAATTCATTCCTTCTTCCATGTTTTTCAGGTATTCCCCTTTTATAAAAGTGTCGTCGCCTGTTTGTGTCCAGTAGTTAAAGGTTGGCCAGATGGCATAGAACAATCCATCCTCCTCAAACTTAGTCACCTCACCCGCCATGGTCATGCCGAAATATTTCCCCGGTGGATCTTCAGTGCTTATGTTTGGATTTTGCAGGGCGAATTTAACATGCTGCCTTGCTGGTTCCGTCCAGCCGGTCTGGTTGATATGTCCTGTATTCATACCCCCGTCGCGGAACCACAAAAGGTAATAAATGTATTGATTGGTGGACCGCATAAATCCTTCGAAATCCTGCATCGAAAGGGCGCAACGGCGACTTTTATCAAGCAGCTTTTGCATTTCGGGACGGTCTTTGAAAGTAAATAATCCGGTAGACAGGTCACCGGCAATTTTCTCTTCGTTCCGGGTGAGGATATCATCTGCATTTTTTGAAGCGATCTCCCTGGCCACTTCGGATATCTGCTCGTGTTCCAGTTCCGATGCGATCACCAGGAATTGTCCCGGTTTCAGGTAAGCCCTGGCATAAATGCTCCGGTTCTCATCGATGACCAATTGGTGCGTAAACGAACCTTTTCCCTCGCTGAGGATAGCGGCAGACTGGAACTCCCTGTCCCTGTCTTTATGGTTGATAATGAATGAATTGCCTGTCCTCTCGACCTCTTTTCCAAAGATCTTGAAGTCCACTTCACCGGGTTTTTCAAACCAGACCAGTACAGCGGGCTGGTTGTATACCTGTGAGATGTGAAGTGTCTGGTCCCGATAAAAGATAATACTGTGAAACGGGTCCCAGTTACAACTGTCGAATTCGTGCAGGTTTAATTTTGGGAAAAGGATCCGGTCGAATACGTTGGTATGGTCGTCGCGGTTCGACCAGTTTTTATCTATATAGGAATAGGATTTGCCGACCTGCGGGCTGATCCATATCTCCAGCGCGCTGCGGTCGACACAATATTCGATGCGCAGACCCATCCTGTTCTGGAGCAGGATCATGGTTTCCCTGTACTTTGTTCCATATTGGGAAGCGTTGATGGCGTAAAGTTCCGGGGAGGTTTCGTCCTGGGATGTCCAGTCGCGGGTTAAGGAATTGTCGCTGCCAGTTTGTGTGCCTTTTTTATCCGGGGTGTCACAGGCGAAACAAAACAGGATAATGACTGATACAGAAATAATGGGGAAAAGGGAATGATTCAGTATTGTCTTCATGGTAATAGTCAAAAAGAGTAAATTTCATTCTGACTCATGAAGATATGCATTTTTCCAGTCAAAACTCAGCTGGCTATAATACAGCCGGGGATCTTTTATTGAGAAAGTTTAACAATCTGGTCAACGGGTATCTGGTTAGCCATCCCGGTTACTTCATCTTCATCCTGAACCCCTTTGCAACTGAAGGTGAGAAGTAAATTGCTCACAGGCACCTGGATATCGTAGGATGCAATTCCCTGCTCATCGGTATCTTTTGTCATCAAAGCCTTGTAGTTGCTAACTTTTATTCTTTTCTGGTTTTCATCAGATCCGATAAAAGCCGGCATGGCAAGCAGTGTATTGATCCCGGCCAACATCGGTGAATCACTGACTATAGCCACGGAAGCATTTTTATTTTCACCAAGGTATTCGCGAGATACATAGAGACCGGCATATCCGGCAGCACTTCCGGTTACTTCGTCGCCCTCTGCATTAACGGCCATACCACCCATTTCGGTGGGCAGAAGGTCGAGGATCTTTTTCCCGATCACCTGGTTAATTTCGTTCAGTGCCTCCTGTAATTCAAACCGGGCGCCTTCAAGATTGCCTGACTGGTAAGCCGATTTTGCGGCATCGAGCCTGGCCTGGACATCCTGGGCCAGACCACTGATTCCAGAACAAAGAATGATTACAACAGATCCAAATAATATTTTTTTCATTTTTCTCCTAATTCTGATTTAATTTTTTCAATATCAAACACCTCTGCGGCTGACATAATGTCCTCTTCGGTGGCGAAGTTGATGCCGTTTACTACGAAGATGGAAGACTGGCCGAAGGGCACACTCAGAGTATAACCCGAATTGTCATCGTATTCCAGAACACCCCGGTATCCCTTGTAAGTGACTCTTTTCTGGTTCTCTTCGGTTTCGTAGGTTCCGCTGGCCAGGTACATGTTAATCGCCGAAAGCATGAGGGCGTCATTGCCTATGGTCACACGAAGCTGCTGGTCACTGGTACGGTAAACCCGCTCTATGGTAAGTCCGGAAAAGCCTATGCTCATACTTTCAACCTTATCTTCTTCCGGGATCCTGTCCAATTCTTTTACCGCTCCGGGAAGGCCGTCAAGGATTTTCTGGCCGATTTCCATCTCAATACCCAATACAGCCTGTCTTACAGCATACCTTGCATCGGAATAGTTGTTATTTGTATAGGCTGTTTCTGCGCCGGCAATATTTTCCATTACATCGGGCGGGGTCGTAGTAATTCCGCCGCCCCGGGTGTTGGTTACCGAGGAGGAAGAGGAAGATTCCTCTGAAGTAACTTCTTTTTCCTGGTCCTTATTGTCTCCAAAGATCTCTTCTTTCACCGTCTCTTTAGCTGTCTCTTTGGCTACTTCTTTCATCTTTTTGAGTATCCCCTGGGAAAATGCATCCTGGCCTGCAAGGAACAACAGGATCATAACCAGGCCAAATAAAAATGGGTTGTTTTTCATCGATATATGAGGTTAAAATTTATTTTTTTGAAAAAAGAATATCACTGAATCATTCCGTAGGGTATTGCATTTCAGTCAATCAGAGTGTGGTCAAGCAATTGATGAGATTACGTGGAATCTTATGCCTGAATGAAGTGTAAAATTATGAAAAAATAACGTCCAACACAATACAACGGGAATGTTTCTCCTAATAAGTTATATGATACTGGTATTCAACTGTTTCCGGGTCGGTAAATGCCCGTCCCGGGGTATGGCAGTTTGAGCAATCCTGTCGCCCGGAGGTTGAAAAGCTTTTTTCGGAGAAAAGCAGTTTCCAGGGTATTTCTTTATCGGTAAGGGATGCGTCTGTTTTTACTTCTATCTGAAATTAAATAATTTATGTTTCCATTGGCAAAACCTGGCAGCTCGAAATAATTCATATCTTGCGCGTAATGTGATTCAAATCAACCTGCCAATATGAAACGCAGATCATTTCTTAAAACATCCTCCCTGGCCTTTGTGTCAGGAGGCTTCGGCCCGTTGCCGGTTAAAAAAAGCAATAAGGATATTTCAGGACTTACGTTATGCCTGAATGCCTATTCATTTAATGATTACTGGCCGGGAGGAGGTAAAATCATGGATCATTGATAGGTTCCAGGCATGCGATGATTTTGCAGCTGAACATGGAATCATGGTTGCATTTCAGAATAACAATGATTTCATAGTCTCTGCTGAAGAGGTGATTGAGATAATGAATGCTGTGGATTCTGAATGGTTTGGCCTTATGCTTGACACAGGAAGCCTGCACTACCCTGATCCATACGTTGACATTGAAAAATTGATTCCTTATGCGGTCACCTGGCAGGTTAAGGAAGATGTCAATACAGGCATTGGCAGCATTCCGGCTGATTTCAACAGGCTTTTGAAGATGGTTGATGAACAGGGCTACAGGGGTTATTTCCCGCTGGAAACACTTGGTGAAGGCGATCCGTTTGAAAAAGTGAAATCACTGTATCAGGCAGTAGTTGCTTCTGTTTAAAAGAACGGGTATAAATACCGGAACAAATTACCTGATTTAGTTGTTACTCCACTTTGAACCTGCCTGTCCCTGAAACGATGTCACCTCGATCTGTGACACCCCTGACCAGGACGTAGTATTCGCCCTTTGCCGATGCGGCAGGAAGCTGCAGCCTCTTGATTTCGTTGGGCTGGAGGGCCAGGTCATCTATCCATAACAGGGTGTTACGGGTATCCGGCACCCTGTCCCCGGTTTTTGAGTGGCTTATTTTTGCATCATCCTGACCGGGATGAAAAGCCTCGTAATCGATAAAATATGATTCTGCAGGCAGGTTGACTGCTGCCATATCACCCTTTTTTGATGTTAATTTGATTATTCCACCCCATGTCATATTTCCTCTGATGTAAACTTCGTTGACCACATCAATCTTTTTTATTTTCAGGGGATCGATGTCAAGAAAAGTCCTCTGGTCAAATACCGGTATATTGTCTACCAGCAACAGTGGAGGATAATTGTTAATATTACCGTTCATGCTTGCTACCTGGAGGTAAGGTTCGCCACGCCGGTGATGAACACTCACTTCGAGTACAAGGTTTTCAAAAACTTCTGTCATGGTAGGCAGGTCTACATAATCATCAGTTAATATGGATGACCTTGGGATACCATAGAAAGGGATACCCGGATTTGAGTCATTCACCTCGATTATCTCTGCCTTATTTATCCCGTAAGCTACTGAGAGCTGCATGTTAATTACCATCCTCCTGGTCGCCTGTTGCTCTTCCTTTGAGAGGGCAAAAGGAAGGGTGCCAAATGGAACCGGATCTGTAGCAAAATCATGATCAACCAGAACGGTATGGGTTATATCACCGGCAGGTTCGGAGGCAATAAACAGTTCATAAATACCCTTCCTGTCCGGCAAAGTCATAATGAAACGGCCCTGCTGATCTGCAAGGGTTGTAAAATAAGCGGATTGATCACCCATTACAGAGAAGTGTACCCGGGCGTTAGCTGCAGGAGATTGATCTGTTGTCTTGACTGCATTCCCTGAAATGGCTATTCCACGTATATCCGGGAGATGTTCGAACCTGAATTCATCGCATTGCCCCGGCATATTAATAGCCATCCGTTCAGGAAGAGTATCTCCCAAACCGGCTGGGAATATGGTAAGGCAATACGTTTCGGGCAATGGGTATCCGGGATCTGACAGGGTCAGCTCAAGCTGTACATCCTCCCCTGGCCCATAGGAGTCTTTATCGGTAGCGCAGGTGATCATTTTCCCGGTTATTCTGTTCATAATTGAAGTTGATGGTGATCCTTCATTCCTGGTTTCCAATACTTCCTGTGTAAATGGATTAATGATTTTCAGGGGAACATAACAAAAAGACCGGGGACCAAAATTGCGCATCCACTTTGTATAACTTCTCAGGAAATAACTGCCCGTCACGGCATCGGCAGGTATGGCCAGTGATCCGGAACTTCCGTTATCTCCCAGGAAATATTTACCGTTGGCAATGGCCTGTCCGGCTGGTGTGACCAGTTCAATATACAGTACCCGGCTCCATGTTTTTCCTTCCAATACTTCACCTTTCCTGTAAAATGATCGGAATTGGATGTTCTCATTGACAGCATACATATCCCGGTCGGTGAACAGGGTAATTATTTCACAATAATTCTTTGATTCCGCCTTAAATGCCTCACTGTATTGTTCCTGGGCCATAAGGTACGGGGCCCCGGCAAATATCAGGGCAAGGATCATGAGAGGGTGGTATGTAAATATTTTTCTGTTCATCTGTCAGGCCAATAATCCGGAGGAGTGATGGTTCCGCCATTAAGTTGACAGTCGAAGCAATCATTATAGGTATATCCGTAGGGTGGTCCATCAAATGTCATTTCATTTAATGAGATAAGGTAAATAAATCCAACAGGTAATTCCATCGGGCTATCTATAGTATCCAGAGTGCAAAGAATACGCCGGACTTTAAATGGCTTTTCAACCATGATCCGTGTCTCCTTCACCTGTGAGGCGTAGAAGTAGCCCAATACTTTTTCGTCCGGATCATCTATATTGAAAACATTGCCGTCGGAACTGTAAGGCTGTGTTTGATAAAGTCCGCCACGGCCGGTCAACTGGTTTTTTAATTTATCCCAGTATAGGAAGGCATTTTCTGAGAGTGAATACTGTCTGACCAGGAGGCTATACCTTACCCGCAGCCTTGGTGACTCATCTGATACGTAAGAAAGAGGGTATTTAATTAATTCATTCTTAGCAAGATACCTTGTCGAAGCAGTATGAAGCTCCTGAACGGGCTGAGTTTTATAGCAGGTATACAATGAGTCGGCAGGAAAAAATTCCTTCAGTTTGACTCCGTCCCAGATATATTGTATCTGGTATGAAGAATTATACTCGTATGTTTCCTCGAGCTTCCAGAGGAAATTACCGGATTCATTCCTGCTGCCTTTTACATCTACATAGAATTGAAGTCCGTTATGGTTAACTTCAGGATCTTCAGTTCCACGGATTTCCACTTCAGTATACAGCTTGTCAATCGGGGGGCATGCCAGCATGGGATCATATTCAGATAGGTACTCCCTTCCATCCGGGGTGCGCACATATAACTGATAAGCTTTATTTATCCCGAGGAAACTGTCATCGAGATTTGCCTTGTAAACTCCCGGGCTGTATTCTGAATATATAATGGCTGAACCATTATCATCAGCTACCTGTACCAGGCATCCCTCAACCGGTATAAAAGTTGGATTATCAAATGGAGCAGACCGGCTGATCTCGACCACATACTCTCCCGGCTGGTCAGTGATCATCCCATTCACCACAAGCAGGTCCTGTGTTTCTGTCAACCTGGGATGATACGGATCAATGCATGAGGAAGTGACAAGCAGGATCAATCCTGTGGCAAGATGTTTAATCACTTGCATAATTACCTAATTTAAAATGCCATGAAAGTGTGATGATCGGTCTTCCGAAGATGGACAGTTTATATCCGTTCACTGCATTATCTTCATATTTGAAATAAACCGAATAGGCATTTTTCCTTCCGGTTATGTTGTATATATTAAGCATCCAATAGCTGTGGGCCAGTTTACGCCTTTTTAAATTGCCTTCCAGGTTGATTGAAAGATCAATCCTGAAATAATCCGGTATCCTGTACTTGTTCCGGTCCGAATAATAGATATGCTGAATATTTTCAATAAAATAAATCGCGACAGGATAGGTAACCGGACGCCCGGTAATATAGACCAGGTTTGATGACAGGCTTAACCGTCTGTTCAACCTGTAATTTGAAACCAGGTTCAGGTTATGCGGACGGTCATAATTCGATGGATATGGCTTCCCGTTATTGATTCTCTCACCCGGAAAACTGCTGTTGACCTGTACGATTGATCTTGAATAGGTGTAAGCCAGCCAGCCATTCAGTTTTCCTGTATTTTTTTTAACCATCATTTCCAATCCCCAGGCTTTTTGTTTCCCTCGCAAAACTTCCATTTCACTATTCGGACTGGTAATGAACGACGCACCATCTCTGTATTCAAGAATATTTGATATCCATTTATGGTATACCTCCATTGAGGTACTGATCCCGGTCGACCGGAAGTCATGATAATAACCGGCCGATACCTGGTCGGCATAAGGCGGGATTATATTATAATCACAAAGTTTCCATTGATCTGTCGGGGATATGGCAAAAGTATTGCTTAGCATAAACATGAATTGACGAACCCTGTTGTAAGAAATTTTAACCGAATTGTCTGAACCAAGAAGGTATTTAAGTGCAATTCTCGGTTCCGGCCCGGAGTAATGCTTAACAACCTGTCCTGCATTAAACCGAAGGGTATCAACGATATTGCTTTCAATGAACGGTGTACCCTTCTCATAAGCTAAAACCTGTGCAGGTCCGAATGCCATAAACAAACTGTACCTGAGGCCACCATAAAGGGTAAGCCGGGGTGAAAGGGTAATTTCATCTCCAAGATAGAGGGCCGTTTCCACACCATCTTCTATACCAAGGTCTGTTGGGATCCTTGCAGACTCCTCTCCATAAGGTTCAAGGCTTCCCCTGTTCAACCTGTAGTAAACGGCTTTGCCCCCGAATGTCAGGGTATGGGATCCCAGTGATAACCATTTAAAGTCAGCCCTGGCCTCATAGTGACCGATCTGGTAATCATGGCGGTAAGCAAAGGAGGAGATAGCCCGGTCGATATTCTGGAATGCATACTCCCCGTATACAGCCGCCAGGTCGCCTGAAATCCTGGAGTTAAACCGGTGTTTAAGGTTGATCGAACCGCCTGCATTGGAATATGCATATTGGTTGTCATATCCCAGTGAGAATTTATCCTTGCTGTAATAACAAAAAGTCTTAACCAGGTTTTTATCATTGGGTTCAAAGGTCACAGAACCAGCCAGGTCATAGAAAGAGGCATCACTGTTTCTCAGATCCTGATCATCAAGGCGTTTTAATATCCAATCGGAGTGGGTAGACCGCACACTCAGTACAAATGAACCCTTATTCCTGACCACAGGGCCCTCGATGGCCACGTGGCCTGTAACCGGACTTATCCCTCCGCGAGCAGTATATTTATTCTTATTCCCCTGCCTGGTGGTGATATCTAAAAAGGAGGAGATCCTTCCACCATATTTAACCGGCAGATTGCTTTTATACAGTGAAAAATCTTTCACCATATCGGAATTGAAGGAGGAAAAGAATCCGAAGAGGTGTGAACTGTTATATACCGGCACCTTGTTCACATAGATCATATTCTGGTCGACGGAGCTTCCCCTGACATTAAATCCCGAAGATCCTTCCCCGACCGATTGCACTCCCGGAAGCATACGGGCTACCTGGAGGATATCTTTCTCCCCGAGGACGATGGGGATCTCCTTCACAGTTTTGATGTCCAGCCTTTCAAAACCCATTTGCGAGCCTCTCACATTATCTATCCGGTCTGATCTGATCACCACCTCTGAGATAGGGATCAGGCTTTTTTCCATTGCGATGTCAAGGTTCCCACCCGACTTTACATCCAGGGAATATTGAATTGTTTTCATCCCCATGCAATTAAAATCAGCCACATATTTCCCATGGGGAAGCACAATGCTGAATCGTCCATCCAAATCGGTGATGGTTCCTTTTTTCAGTTCCTGTACATAAATAGTAGCTCCAATCAATGGTTCTCCTGTCTCACCGTCGACCATTTTCCCGTTGATTACAGATCCTGCCTGGTTCTGGTTTTGTAACTCCTGACCAATTACAATGGTTTCAATCATTCCGGTTTTCCTGGCTTCAATATACCTTTTTTCGGTTGTGGTCATCCCGTTGTCAGGCGTTTCCTCCGCTTTAATACCTGCGGATTCTGCTGTCACCGAATAATCGGACAGGGTGGTTACCAGGGGTTGTTTCCCTGTGAGAAATATCTGCCTGTCTTCTGTAATATAGAAGTGTAAACCGTAAGGTTTTAATGCTATAAGAAGAGTGTTTTGAAGTGATACCTGTTGTCCGGAGGCCGATATTCTAATATCCTTTACCCATTCTTGCAGGTAAAAAAATCGTATTCCGGCCTGTTGTTCCACTTTACGGGTAAATTCGGAAAAAGGCACATCCTGAAAATCAGCAGTGAAGATCACGTCATGATCCTGGGCTTCTGTTCTGATAAAAACAAGGATAAAAGCCAGGGACAAAATATATTTCATGATCTTCAAAGCAAATAAGTTTATAATAGGTTGGAGGAAATATATTCCAATAACCCGGTCAGGTCCTCAATTGATATCTTCCGGAACCGGATATTGTTTTTTCTCATATAATCCCTTGCCTTCCTTGCGGAGGTATCGGAAAGGAGGGATGCAAAGTTTCTCCTGTTTGAAAAAGGATATATCGTACCGTTATATTCAAGAAAAAAGGCCCGCCAGGGATCAGAAAATTCTTCTGCATAATTAATGTTATTGGAAATTGACAATAACTGCTTCTTCCAGTGAATGTAACAGGTCAGGCCTGTGGTCCTGATGACCTGGTAGAACAGCAGGCCGTTTTCATCCTGGCTCAATTTTATAAAAGAATTACCATCGATCTGAAAACCATCGGTATGCAAAGGTTCTAAAATAATCTTATTGATCCCCCCGGACACTTCTTTGTATTCAAGTATCAGCCACTGGTTGTAGAGGTCGTAATTGATCCTCAGGTTATCGAATTTTTTCCCCGACATTGTTACTGACCCTGGTAGGGACTCTTCTCCAATAAAATAAGGATGATATTTCACATGGCGATAAAGATTATAGAGCTGGATGCCATTGATCAGGTCTGTGTCGAAACCATATTTGTTCAGTACAAAGGCATACAGGCCATCGGAACCTTCTCCCTCTTCCTGTAGATATTGTGCATTGATTATTCCCGTGCAGGAGGTGAACAGGAATAGTATCACCGGGAGGGGTGAAAGGAACGATAGGATATCCTTATTGGACTTCATTGAGAGGATTTGTTTATCATTCTTTTCAGGTCATCATCCCGGGAATTTTGAAAGGCAGATTTAAAGATAATGATATTAGACGGATTTGTGTTTTTATACTTTACACTTAATTGAAAATTGTAAAATTCCTTTCATCCCCTGCCCTGGCCGGGAGAAAATCATTCAGCTTTCTTGTTCTTCTTCCTGTCATGCTCGCTGAGCAAAATCTTTCTCAGGCGAACAGACTTGGGAGTTACCTCCACATATTCATCTTCTCCAACATATTCGAGGGCTTCTTCCAGTGAAAATTTTATTGCCGGAGCTATCGATACCTTGTCATCTGATCCGGAGGCCCTCATATTGGTAAGTTTTTTTGTTTTGATCACATTTATAACAATGTCATCCTGCTTTGTATTCTCTCCAATCACCTGGCCGGCATAAATTTCTTCGTTCGGATCAATAAAGAATTTTCCCCTGTCCTGCAGTTTGTCGATCGAATAAGCAATGGATGTCCCTGTTTCCATGGCTATTAAGGCGCCATTCCTTTTATTTTTAAGCTCACCCTTCCATGGCTCGTAACCCTTAAACCGGTGCGATATCACGGCATTTCCTTCGGTTGCTGTTAATATGGGCTGGGTGAGTCCGATCAACCCCCTGGCGGCTATTTTAAATTCCAGCTTTATCCTGTCATTTTTTGTTGCAATATTCAGGATATCTCCTTTACGGTTGGTAACAATCTCTATTACTTTTCCCGAAAACTGTTCATCGACATCCACATACAGCAGTTCCACAGGTTCGTGCTTAAACCCATTAATTTCTTTGATAACAACCTTTGGCTGCCCGAGTTGAATTTCGTATCCTTCCCTTCTCATGGTTTCAACGAGGATGGATAAATGAAGGATCCCCCTGCCATAGACTATTAATTTATCTGGTGAATCTGTCTCTTCAACCTTTAATGCCAGGTTTTTCTCTGTTTCTTTAAATAATCTGTCCCGGAGATGCCTTGAAGTAACAAATTTGCCCTCTTTGCCAAAAAAGGGTGAGTTGTTGATTGTAAAAAGCATGCTCATGGAAGGTTCATCAATTGAGATTGGTTTTAAAGCTTCAGGCTCTTCAAAATCGGCAACGGTATCTCCAATGTCAAAATTTTCAAGTCCCAGGATAGCTACTATTTCACCTGATTTCACTTCCTTTTTGGTTTTTTCTTTACCCAGGCCTTCAAAAGTATACAGTTCTTTAACAATAGATTTATTGATCAGGCCATTTCGCTGGATAACGGAAATCTGGTCACCCATTTTAATGCTTCCCCGGTGTATTTTCCCGACAGCTATCCTGCCTGTGTAAGAAGAGTAATCCAGTGAGCTGATCTGTAATTGCAAAGAACCCGGATTGTCTTTTGGCGGATCAAAATAATCTATGATCGTATCCAGCAGATAGGTTATGTTTTCCGTTGGTGATTTCCAATCGGCACCCATCCATCCCTGTTTTGATGAACCGTAAACCGTTGGAAAGTTCAGCTGTTCTTCTGTGGCATCAAGTGAATACATCAGGTCGAATACGGCTTCATTTGTCTCTTCCGGATTACAATTTGGCTTGTCCACTTTGTTAATGACAACGATAACTTTCAGGTCCAGTTCCAACGCTTTTTGCAACACAAACCGTGTTTGTGGCATAGGGCCTTCAAGAGCATCAACAAGCAATAACACCCCGCTGGCCATATTCAATACACGCTCCACCTCGCCTCCAAAATCGGAATGGCCAGGTGTATCGATAATATTTATCTTTGTCCCCTTATATTTTACCGATACGTTTTTGGATAAAATAGTAATGCCTCTCTCCCGTTCCAGGTCACTTGAATCCAGTATCAGATCACGCACTTCCTCGTTATCCCTGAACATTTTTACCTGGTGCAGGATCCTGTCGACCATGGTTGTTTTTCCGTGATCAACATGTGCTATTATGGCAATGTTTCTTATATCCATACTATCTCTTGCTCAAATTTATGAAGTCCGCAAAAGTAACGTATTTAAATCACAGTAAAAAATGGATTTTTTTGGACGAAACAATACCTCCGACTGGTGTATACCTCCAGCCGATAAGCAGTTTCTTCCGGCTCGCCGATGCCGATCATTTAGTACATCCTCACAGGGACTTGAACACAATAGCCAGGGTAACAAACCTGAACTATGAAAAATATCCAGGCAAATTTATCAGGCCGGTTTATCGTTGATGGTTCAAATTTAAGTCTTCAATCATCATCCTTCTCGTCTCCTTCTTCCCCTTCATCCTCCTCAGCCATTTTTTTGCCAGTAATTACTCCATCAGCAGTAATGGTTATCTCCATTTCCTCCTCTCCACTGGCAATGATAATTTCAAAACCGTTAAATTCCATGTTTTCAAGGCTGACTGCTTCTTTAATTTCGAATCCTTCAAATTTAAGATGGAGTGAATCAACGACCAGGGATGGAAGTTCGTCGATGCTGAGTGAAGCTTCTGTTTCAATCCAGCTGCCGGAATTATCAAAGCAGGCCGACATTTCTTTTCCGTTCATCATAAATTCAGCTTCCCATTCGTTTTCTTCTTCCTGTTCCCACTTTACTTTTTCAGCAGAAGTGAATTTTTTTGTAAAAGCATCCTGGATGCTTTTAGGCGGGTTAGTTGATTCACAGGCAAAGAGGATCAGACTCGCCACCATTAAGGACCCGATTAAATTTTTCATTTTTTTAAGTATTATTGGTTACAAGGAATATCAAATATCATATAAGCCGTAAAAACAATATAATAATTATTCAAAGTTATTCTTTCTTAATCAATTATAGGGCTATTGCAGGAAAAAATAAGTTAGCATTACAGATTCCATACTTCCGGCTTGCCATATTGTGGGGAAAGGATCAAAGATTCCTCGCTGCTTACGGGGAGCTTCAATCGATCTTTTTAAAGATATTTCACTAAATAACCTAAGTTGCTAGTTACGAATTGCTAGTCACGAGTTGCTAGTTACTAGATGTCTGAATAACAGCCACTTATGATTTAGTCAATTAAACCTATTTTAAAACTGTAAAACAACTAAGTCATTGAATATTAATGTTATAACTAGCAACTAGCACCCAGTATCTAGCAACTTGAATCCGGGGATGAATAATTGTTCTGATGCCGTCAGGAAGGAATATACCTTTATATTTTGGTACATTTGAAGCTCAGGTAATTGTTTTATGAAACGGAGAAGAGATACAAAAGGCATCATTCAAAATGAGAATCATAGTATATTCAGCCGGGCAATGAGAATGGTACTTATTTTCCTGGTCTCGGTTCATTCAATAGTAAGCGCCCAGGAAGATACTTCGTATGCATTTATTGTAGCCGGACATGCCTATGGCGCACATGCCGGGGGGAATACCGGCCTTCATCCTGCCCTGCTAAGCAGGTTGAATTCAGGATATGATTCAACTACAGCATTTTTTGTTTTCACGGGTGATATTGTCAATTTTAGTACTCCCGAAAGCTGGCAGCAGGTAGAAGATGAGATGGCAAACTATGCATTGCCTTACTATTACGTGATGGGCAACCATGATGACAACGACGCGGGATGGCAGGTATTTGAGGATAAATTTGGCGGTACATATTATGCATTCAATTCGCAGAGCGAGTTATTTATTGTATTAAACAGTACAGAGGATGAACGGTCCATTTCCTCTGATCAGATTGATTTTTTGAAAGAACAGTTAAACCAGGCAGGTGATACCATCCACACAATTTTTATTTTCTTTCATGAAGTCCTGTGGAACAGTCATGAGAAGTACATCGGGGTAATGAGCAACAGCCGGTCGAGGTATGATCAAATGGTGAATTATTCGAATTATTGGGAAGAGGTCCACCCGGTACTTTCAGGGAAGCCTGACAAAAACTTTTTCCTGATTGCGGGTGACGTTGGTGGAAATCCGGATGCTGTTTCTGCGTTTTACGATAAGTGGGATAATATTACGTTCCTTGCATCAGGTATGGGAGAAGTGGCCGATGAAAATTATCTTTTAGTCCGGGTGTTTTCTAAAGATTCCATTGAATTTGAACTGGTACCTTTAGACAGTTCACTCAGCCTTCCTGGGGTTGAGTTTTACAGCGTCCCCCCTGCCACGGAAGCAATTACGGGTCCTGAAGTCGTGCCTCAGGGAGGGATTGCTGTTGAATATTCGGTGCCGGAGGTGTTCAATGCAAGCTCCTATGTATGGGAATTGCCTGTTGGAGCAACAGGCACCAGCACATCGACTCATATCGCGATAGATTTTGATTCCGGTTTTGCCGGAGGCACACTTTCCGTTCAGGCGGCACGGGATGGATTTGGTAAAGGGCCTGCCTCTTCAATGATGATTCAGGCGGCTGAAACACCGGTTGAATTGCATGAAGCAGATGATGGTTCACCGCGTATTGATTTCATGGAAGCCAATAATTATTTTATTGTCGGATTTACAGGGTTTGATGAAGATGAGTTATCTGTTCGTGCATTTGATGTCAGCGGAAGATTGTTTAAATCAGAAAGAATTGGAATTGCGGGTGAGTATGCTGAAATGCAAATCGATAAAAAGGATATTTCACAAGGAATTATTTTCCTTTCCATATCAACACGAACCCGGCATATCACAAAGAAATTTGTGATCAGGTGATGTTTTTGCATTACCTCTTTTAATAGTGTACTTCAATGGATGGTATGTTCTCCGGCAGGGTACTTCTTATTTATTCAAAACGAAACTGTACAGGGATGACCTGGCATCGTTTGAAGGATTAGCATTAAGCCCTGAAAAAATGATACGATAATGAAAGGTGAATTACCTGACAATTCTGCTTTGCACTGGATTTTAAACAGGATAAGAGATTTAAACCTTAAGTTGATCTCAGTAAGTACAGAAGATATTAAATCATAAAAAAAGATCAAATTACAGACAATTCAATAATGCTTTCCATCATCGAACCTGAATGCCTGGTTGAAAAATATTTGTAAACGGGTTGAAAATTTCTATGCTGAGAATAGCAACAAGATTGAAGATGTGAAGTATATTTGCCTGCTGTGAAAGGATCCACTAAACTATACTTTAAGAATCCTCTCGGATGTGCTGCCTTTAATTATTCTATATGGAGGCGCATAATAATTATTACCTGACATGTCTAAGAAAAAACTGGGTGTTCTATCATCCACTGCAATTTGTGGGAACGATATCAGTTCCTCGGTTCTTTATGTCTCTGCACTTGCCATTGGATTCGCGGGACAGTATGCCTGGATCACTCTGCTTATCGTGGCAGTAG
>CAYZEZ010000007.1:0-40524 GCA_964477295.1 uncultured Bacteroides sp.
GCAACCTGCAACCTGCAACCTGCAACCTGCAACCTGCAACCTGCAACCTGCAACAGTCTCGTATACAGGCATGTGTAGCGGTCTATTGGGGTCCCCCCTGACGAACGGGGTATTCAACACCCGGGTTGTATAACCTGGTTTTTTTCATGTTATTAAGGAATAATTTCTCAGGCAGAATAGCCGAAGGCGACTGGTGACTGGTGACTGCTGACTGGTGACTGCCGGCTGCCGATCCTTAGCCCTATTGCACTTTACTGAATTTTACATCCACCGATGCGATCTGGAAATTTATCAGCCCGCCCGGCAGGGTCTCTCCCAGCTCATACGCGTTATCCACCGGCAGCGGGAAATTCTCAACGGTACCAACGAACTGGGTTTCGTTAATCTCAAGATCAGATATTATGAGTGCAAGGTTCTGTGGATTGCTGATATTGAAAGTTAAGATAGTCCGGTCACTGTTGATCACCCACGTCCCCATCTGCTCTTCATTGGTTTCGCCCAGGCAGATATAGTAATTTTGTCCGTCCGCCCTGAGGTCTACCGCAGCATTCTCCATGTCATCACACGGAGCCGCCTTGAGTATCCCGTTCCTTACGAACTGGGATGCATCTGATCCCGGTAAAAACTGTATATAATACCCTTCCAGCTTCACATTTACCGTGTCATTGAAAGTAGCACTGGTAAAAGTATAATTACCAACCAGGGGATCTTCGTCACCATTTTCATCATTATTGCAGGAAATGGTAAACAAAGGAATAAGGGTGAACACTGAAATCAATATTCCCAATACCTTGATGATCGAATTCTTTTTCATGTTTTTTTGTTTTATCATAACAGGTAAATATAAGGAACTTTATATCAAAAATAATAATCTTTATTAAACACCTCGCAACCGGTAACTGGTAACCTTTACCGGACTGATCAGCAGAAAAAGTTCATTCTATTTTGAAAATCTGAAATCTGTGTGTAATTTTTTTCCTTAATTTGGCCTTGCGAACGAAGGAGTAGAAATGACCAAACCAACCATACTAACCTTCCTGTTTTTGTTGTTCGCCGGGTTGACTATGCCTGTTTTCGGGCAACCAACAACAATACAGGGCAGGGTAACTGATAGAATCTCCGGAGATCCGATGATAGGGGTGAATATCAGTATCGTCGACCAGATGATCGGGACCATCACCAATGAAGATGGTTCATTTTCGTTGACCACACAGGTCACTCCTCCTTTTACTATTGTAGTATCAATGATGGGTTTTCAAAACCAGGAGATAGAAATTAAATCGGCGCTGAGTAACCTTGATATCGGGATGGATGAGCAGGTATATCTCGGGCAGGAGGTAGTCGTTTCCGCCTCGAGGATAACAGAAAGCATTTTAAAATCACCCGTGAGCATTGAGAAAATAAATGCCCTGCAGTTACAACAAAGCACATCTGCCAATTTCTATGACGGGCTTTATAACCTGAAAGGGGTGGATATGAACATCCACAGCCTCACCTTCAGGTATCCAAACACCCGTGGCTTTACCGGGGATGCCAACTACCGGATGAACCAGATCATCGATGGGATTGAGAACGTCCCTCCAGGGATGAGCTTCAGTGCCGGGAATATATTTGGCCTGTCACAGCTGGATGTTCAAAGTCTCGAACTGCTTGTTGGAGCGTCTTCTGCATTGTATGGACCGGGTGGCATGAATGGCACCCTGATCATGACCAGTAAAGATCCTTATGATTTTCAGGGGCTCAGTTTTACCTCCCAGGCAGGGATCATGAATATCAATGCGGCCCATCCTTCGGGCGCCAATCCCATGGGGGAATTTGCCTTCCGGTATGCTAAGGTCTTCAAGGAAAAATTAGCAGTCAAGATCACTGCCGGGTACCTTACTGCCACCGACTGGCATGCTTATGACCTGCGCGACAAGAACCACCTGGATAATCCGAATATAAACCGCCTTAACAATCCCGGCTACGATGGAGTAAATGTATATGGAGATGATATTATTGTTCCTGTGAACCTGAAAGATGTGGCTCCGCAGGTCGCAGAAGGGGTAGCCGAATCCCAGGGGCTCACACCCGGAACGCCGGAATATGACCAGGAAGTACAACGGATCGTCGACCTGTTTCCCGACCAGGTGATTTCAAGATCGGGATGGCAGGAGAAGGACCTGGTGGATTACGGCACCAACAACATGAGGGTTGGCGGTTCAGTGCACTACCGGTTCAATGAGCGTTTTGAAGCTTTTGTCCAGGGGAATTATGCCCAGGGGACGAGTGTTTATACTGCCCAGAACAGGTTTTCACTTAAGAACTTTAATATATACACTGCCAGGGCCGAAATTAAAAACCCTGATTTCTTCCTTCGTGCATATACCACAACAGATAACTCCGGTGACAGCTTTGATGCAGGTGGAGCTGCCTTAAAACTTAATGAAGCCTGGAAGCCCAGTGAACAATGGTTTACAGAATATATTGAGAATTTTGCTACCAGTCTGCTGATGGGAAATTCAGAGGAAGCATCCCACCAGTTTGCCCGCACGGTAGCCGATAACAGGGATGTGAATGGCAATGTCCCAGATGTTTCCAAACCCTCCTTCCCGAAACCGGGAACAGATTATTTCAATGCGTTGTATGATTCCATTACAAGCCAGTCAGCTCCTGTAGGGGCGGGAGTAGTGGATAAAAGCAGCCTTATCCACCTGGAGGGGATGTATAACCTGACCAGGTTTGTTAAGATTGTTGATCTGCTGGTTGGTTCCAGCATCCGGTTTTACAGGATCGACAGCGACGGGACTATCTTTTTTGACTTACCCGATAAGCCCATCAGCATATGGCAGGTGGGTAGCTTTTTGCAGGTCTCCAGGGAGGTTATCCAGGAGCGCCTGAAAGTGACCGCCTCAGCCAGGTATGATAAAAATGAATATTTTAATGGCCGGATCACCCCCCGGTTTTCTGCGGTATTTACCCTGGATAAAAACCAATCCCATAATCTGAGGGCTTCTGCCCAGACTGCCTTCAGGTTTCCATCCATCGCCGACCAGTGGCTTGATCTGGAAGTCGGTCCCTACCAGGTAATTGGCGGATTGCCTGAAGTCCAATCCAAGTATAATATCCCTGAGAATCCGGTATATCCCTTATCCGGGACCAACCCGATTGTTGATGAGCCGGTTGTGGACAATGGCCCATATCATATTCCCAAATTCAGGCCTGAACAGGTCAGGGCTATAGAGGTTGGATATAAAGGATTGATCCTGAATAAAAAGCTTTTGATTGACACTTATTTGTTCAGCAATAAGTACAGTGGATTCCAGGCGGGCCAGGTGCTGGCGCAAAATCCAGGAGCTGCCAATGAAATAAGATTTCAGACTATTGTCAGTACAGATTTTCCGGTCACATCCTATGGCTGGGCCGTGGGTGCGAATTACAGGACAACAAGGGCATTCATAATCTCTGGAAATGTTTCTTTTAATGACCTGGCAGATATATCCGAAGCACCACCTGGCTTCCTGACTAAATTCAATACACCCAGGTTCAGGGTGAATGCAGGATTGGGAAACAGGCAGATTACCAGGCACATCGGTTTTAATGTGAACTACCGCTGGCAGGAAAGCTTTATCTGGCAATCGACTTTCGGAGTAGGTGAAATCCCTGCATTTGCCACCCTCGATGCCCAGGTCAGCTTCCGTTTCCCGGGTATCAAATCCACAGTCAAGGTAGGCGGATCAAATATGCTCAATGATTACTACACCACCAGTTATGGCTCTGCCCAGATAGGTGGATTGTACTACGTTACCTGGACCTTTGATGAATTGATGAATTAATTAAAAACCCGGGTGCACCCGGACTTGTTTCGGGATAACAAACACCGCATTATGCATTACTTTTCAATCTCCTTTGCCTGAGATACAGGTAAATAAATGCCAGAGTGAGGATAACCGTGAGTACAATGACGGTACGCAGAGTGGCCGAACCGGCAGCAAGACTATCCTTTAATGCTTCAAATTTGATATCATAAATATAACCCAGGACAGGTTGGGCAATGGCTCCTCCGAGGAAACCGATACCACCCATGATCGCCAGTCCAAGCGCCCCGCTTGTGGGAATGTTTTCATTAACAAATCCGAGCATAGTCGGCCAGAAATATGTGATCCCGATGGCAAAAACGGCAGCAGCCCCGAAGCTCCAGTAGCCACTGGAGTAGCTTAACAACAGTAATCCGAGTCCGGAAAAAATGGCAGATCCAAGCAATACCCCGCTGGGAGATAATTTATGAACGATTGGACCGGCAACCGACCGGCCAATGGCCATGATCCCGGATATCCATACAAGCAATAAAATAGCATTCAATCCTTCTGCTTTCATTACATCCTCGAGCAACGCAGTCATCCATTGGTTGGATCCAAGTTCTGTTGCTGCAGTCATGATCATGCAGGCAGCCATAAATAGGAACAACGGCGATACACAGGCCTTTAGCATATCCTGATAGGAAAATCCTTTCGAAACCCTTTCGGTTTCAGGGAATTTCAGGCCAAGGAACAATGCTCCGTAGAGGACGGTTGGAATAAGCATAGCGCCCATCTGGACACGCCAGCCAAAGCCCAGTGCTTCGAGTCCGAATACCATGAGCCCCCCGATGACAATACCGCCGGGGAACCAGACATGAAACTGGTTCAGTTTCTTTGTCTTGTCATCTACATACATTGATGTGATCAGGGGATTGGTGGCTGCCTCAACGCTTCCATTGGCTACTCCGATAAACAGGGTGGAGATAAACAGGGGCCAGAATCCTTTCGCCAGGATGGTCAGGATGATACCGGTAACATGAAGGGCGAAGGCAATGAAAACGATCCTTTTCATCCCGATGATGTCAACCAGGGGTCCACCCAGTATCATAGCCAGGGTAAATCCCCAGAAAGCTGTACCCACAATCCATCCTGCCTGCTCAGCGGACAGGCTGAATTCCTCCCGCCAGTCACCGATCATCCCTGCCCTGGTGGCAAAAGTTAATGCTGTCACAACCAGTGCGACACAACTTGCATTAAATAAAAGCGATTTCTTAATATTTTCCATATTTGAATGGTTTTAGTGGTTAAGAATGTGCGAGTTGCCGGTTACTGGTTGCCGGGTAAGCTTCGATAGTAGATTACCCGGTACCTGGTACCTCGTAACCAGTACCTGGCCACTCAGATAGTATAATAAGTTTATATCCTTTTTTCCCAGCTCCAAAATAATAATTATATTCATAACTCTTAATAACCGCATTAAATTTAATTCATTCAATGACGGAGAATCAGTGGAGCAATCTGCTCGATGTGGTGAATGGAAAGAAAACAGGTCATCCAGCCGCGGGATTTATTATCGATAGTCCCTGGATACCTGGGTGGTACGGAATATCAAATATCCAGTACTATGGTTCAGGCCAGCTGTGGTTCGATGCCAATCTCAAGGCTGTGAGTGATTTTCCGGATGTAATTATGCTTCCCGGATTCTGGTCGGAATTTGGCATGTGTACCGAACCATCTGCTTTTGGCTCGAAACTAACATGGTATGAGGCCAGTTTACCCCATGCCGAAAAGATCATCAGTGATATTTCGGAGGTTTCATCCCTTAAAGTGCCTGATCCCAGGTCGGAAGGGTTGTTGCCGTTTATTATTCAACGGCTGGACGAGTTTCAGGATAAGATAAGAGATGCAGGTCATGAAATAAAATTTGCTTACGCCCGGGGACCGATGAATATTGCAAGCTTCCTGATGGGAACAACCGAATTCATGATGGCCCTGATGATGGCGCCGGAACAGTGTCATACCCTTCTGAAGACCATTACTAAGTTCACCATCCAATGGCTCCGGTGGCAGAAGGAATCATTCCCGGGTATTGACGGGATTATGATTCTCGACGATATTGTTGGATTTGTGGATGATGCAGCCTGCCGGGAATTTGCGATTCCCTGCCTGAAAGAGATCTTTGGATCATTTGATGCCTCTGTCCGGTTTTTCCATAACGATGCCAACGGGCTGGTCAGTACTCCCTATCTGAAGGAAGCTGGAATAAATATGTTTAATTTTAGTTTCGAGCATTCCCTGCAGGAGATCCGTGATCTGGCAGGAGAAACGATAACGCTTGTTGGCAATCTTCCTCCCAGGGATGTAATGGCTGCCGGGTCTCCGGAGGATGTCAGGAAAAAAGTGAAGCAGATGTGGGAATCGATCGGGGATAAATCGGGAATTCTCTGGTCGGTGGGCGGCGGGATGCCTCAGGGGGTGAAAAGTGAGAATATCCGGATGTTTATGGATACCCTGGAAGAAATGAGCTAAATTGACTAAAATTTGGAATGACTAAAATGAGTTAAAATGACGAAAGTTGAAAAAATGATTAAGCAACTCCTGATGATGGTATTAGTTATATTGTTGATCCCGATCACGAGTTGCCAGGATAACGGGAAGGGGTTCTCGTTGCGTCCTGAAAGAGATATAATGAATCAACCCATCTGTATTTCATCGGAAGATATTGGTCAGGATGTATCGGGACATGTTTTGTACCGGCTTGAAGGAAAAAGCCTGGTGAAAATTGCTTCACAACTCGAAGAAGGGACAGATCCGAAACTCTGGTTCTATCCTGGTATTGATCTGAAAAAGGGACAGGAAGTGAAATTTATTTTAAAGAGTGAAGCAGACGTAGCCGGCCCGGAAAAAATGAAGGCAGAAGAGGATATCGATAACATTACCCTCTTTGCCGGCAACAGGGAAATCCTCAGCTACCGGCGTTCCATGATTGAAGCACCGGAAGGGACTGATCCCTTGTACCGCAAACCGGGTGCTTATATCCATCCTTTGTATTCACCTTCAGGAAAAGTACTTACCCGTATCCAGCCTCCCGATCATTATCACCATTATGGGATCTGGAATCCTTGGACAAAAACCTATTTCGAAGGAAGGCAGGTGGATTTCTGGAACCTGGCTGCCGGTCAGGGTACCGTTCGCTACAAAGAAACATTATCGACCTCATCGGGTAACCTGTTTGCAGGGTTTAAGGTGTCTCAGGAGCATGTCGATTTCACTGCAAAAGGAGGGGAAAAAGTTGCCCTGAACGAGGTATGGGATGTCAGGGCCTGGCAGGTTGAAATCAATACCCGGCCGGTTTGGATGCTCGATTTTGTGTTTACGCTCAGCTGTGCCACTGACAGCCTGGTTGAACTGGCCCAGTACAGGTATGGCGGGGGAATAGGGTTCCGGGCAACAGAAACCTGGACCAATAAAAATTCTACCGTACTTACTTCGGAAGGAAAGACACGGGCCGACGCCGATGCCTCACATTCTAAATGGTGCATGTTATCCGGCGAGACAGGTGCTGATCATACCTCCGGATTGATATTTATGAGCCACACGGGTAACCGGGCCCATCCCGAGCCAATGCGTGTATGGCCGGAAGATGCAAATGACGGGAGAGGGGACCTGTTTTTTGAGTTTTGTCCCATACGGCATGAAAGCTGGACACTGTTACCGGGAAAAGAATATGTATTGAAATACCGGGTGCTGGTCTATGACGGGGAGATTGACGCAGGCACAGCAGAAAAACTCTGGCAGGATTACGTACAACCGGTGAAGATTACCGTTACTGAAAAGTAAAAACGCATGCAGAGATTTCTTATTTATTCATTGTTTGTTCTGGCAATCGTATCTTGTTCCGAAAGTCAGAAAAAGATACTGATCTATACCAGAAACGGGGAAGGCTATGTACATGAAAATATTCCTGCCAGCATAAAGGCATTGGAGGAAATCTGCCAGGATTTGGGCGTTGCCACCGAAGTCTCCGACAGTGCCGAATTAATTACGCGGGAATACCTTGATCGGTTTGATGCCATTATTTTCTCGAACTCGAACAATGAAGCCTTTACTACCGATGAACAAAGGAGTGTCTTCCAGGAATATTGCCGGTCGGGGAAAGGTTTCGCCGGCATTCACTCAGCCTGCGGATCGGAGAGGGAGTGGCCATGGTTCTGGTCGTTGCTCGGAGGAAAATTCTATCGTCACCCTCCCCTGCAACCTTTTGATATTAAGATTATTGACAGGAACCATCCCTCCACTGAAAATCTCCCTGATCCGTGGAAATGGGAAGATGAGTGTTATTATATCCATCACCTCAATCCCGATATTCACGTGCTGATCGCTGCCGATCTCACTACGGTTGAAGATGAAAAAAGGATGGAATACCCCGGAACTGTTTTTGGCGATTATTTCCCACTCTCCTGGTACCATGAATTTGAGGGTGGAAGGCAATGGTATACAGCGCTGGGCCACAAACCGGAACATTATGATGATCCCAATTTCAGGGAGCACCTGAAAGGCGGGATCCAATGGATACTCGACATGGATTAAAATCAATATTATGAAAAGAAGATCTTTCATTCAAAAAACTATTGCCGGAACAACAGGAGCCATTCTTGTTCCGACTATTATTCCTTCATGTGTACTAAAAAAGGGTCCATCAGGCAAGATACGGATAGCCCAGATAGGATGCGGGCGCATTGCCCGGGTTCATGATATGGTTGACACATACAGATCGGAGGATGCTGTTATTGTTGCATGTTGTGACCTGGACAGCAAGCGGGCAAAGGAAGGCAGGGAGCTTTTACGGGAATGGAACCTTGAGAAATATGAGGATGCTGACTATATCGATATAAAGACTTTTACCGACTACCGGGAATTGCTGGAAGATAAAAGCATCGATGCAGTGGTCATTTCCACACCGGATCACTGGCACGCCCAGCCGGCTATAGAAGCTGCACTGGCGGGCAAGGACATCTACCTTCAGAAACCTGCCTCGTTGACCATTAAAGAGGGAAGGCAGATGGCCGATGCAATTAAAAAATCCGGGAGGATCTTTCAGATAGGTAGCCAGCAACGTTCGGTGAGCCCGTGGCCCCAGTTCAAAAAAGCCTGTGAGCTGGTCAGGAACGGCAGGATCGGCCGGGTGAAGGAAATATATATTGGATTGCCCGGTGACCCTTCGGGAGAAGAGGAACCTGAAATGCCCATCCCTGAAAACCTCAATTACGATATGTGGCTGGGATCAACACCGGAAGTTTATTATACCGAAAAACGGGTGCATCCACAGGAAGGTTATGACCGGCCAGGGTGGCTGCGGTGCGAGCAGTTTGGCGCCGGCATGATCACAGGCTGGGGAGCCCACCATGTCGATACGGCCCACTGGGGAATGGGGACAGAATTTACCGGACCCATCGAAGTGGAAGCGGAGGCTCAGTTCCCAACATCCGGACTCTGGAATGTCCATGGCGATTTCAATGTTTGGGCAAAATATGAAAATGGCGCTGTGATGCATATCAGCGGGGAATATCCCAATGGTGTTAAGTTCGTGGGTGAGGATGGGTGGATCTTTGTCACCAGGGGCCCCTATGGTGTCACTGCAAGTGACCCCGCTGCCATGGAAGAAAATCAGAAATCACTGGATGCAAGCGACCCGGCCATCCTGGAATCGGAAATCGGGGAGGATGAAATACATCTTCATCTCGCCCCGGAGCAGCACCAGGATTGGATTAACTCAATTAAAACACGTGAAGAACCTGTTGCACCGGTTGAGGTGGCACACAGATCGTGTTCGGCCTGCCTGGTCAGTCATATTGCAATGAAAATCGACAGGAAACTATATTGGGATCCGGTGGCTGAAAAATTCAGAGACGATGACGAGGCCAACACAATGCTTTCACGTCCACAGCGTTCTCCCTATGGAACAGATTTGGTAGTATGAAACGCATAGCAATATTTTCAATGATTACTTTTGTGTGTGCTTGCACACACAAAAAAGAAGAAACCGTGAAACTGATAAACCTTGATCCCGGACATTTCCATGCAGCCCTGGTTCAGAAGCAAATGTATAACCTTGTTGATCCTGAGGTTTTTGTATATGCTCCCGATGGACCTGAGCTGGAAGACTATCTGAACCGGGTGGAGGGATTTAATACGCGCACGGATCAGCCTACCGGATGGAAAGAAAATGTATATCGGGGAGATGATTTCCTGCAGAAAATGATTGAGGATAGGCCGGGTCAGGTTGTGATTATATCAGGAAATAATGCCCGCAAAACAGATTATATTTTGCAGTCGGTTGAAGCCGGTTTGAATGTTCTGGCCGACAAGCCCATGGTGATTTTTCCGGGGGAACTTCACAAGCTTGAGAAAGCATTTGAGGTGGCCCGGGAAAAAGGTGTTTTGTTGTACGATATCATGACAGAAAGGTATGAGATCACCACCATGCTGCAACGTGAATTATCAAGGATACCTGAAGTGTTTGGAGAGATCAGCCCTGGCACACCGGAAGAACCTGCCATCACCAAGGAAAGTGTTCATCATTTTTTCAAGTATGTAGCCGGAAATCCTATTGTCCGCCCCGGTTGGTTTTTCGATATTAACCAGCAGGGGAATGGTATCGTGGATGTATCCACCCACCTGGTAGACCTGATCATGTGGGAGACCTTTCCCGGCAGGATAATCAATAAAGAGGACATTGACATGATTGCTGCCAGGAGATGGACCACGGATCTCGTCCCGGAACAATTTCAAAAGGTAACCGGACTGGAGAATTACCCGGATTATCTTGATAAATATTTGACGGGGGATACATTGAAGGTATACTCAAACGGAGAAATGATTTATACCATTAATGGGATATATGCCAAAGTATCGGTCACCTGGAATTACAAGGCACCCGAAGGTACGGGAGACACCCATTATTCGATCATGCGGGGTACGGGATGCGACCTGGAAATCAGGCAGGGAGCAGAGGAAGGTTTTAAGCCATTACTGAATGTTGTGGCTGGCGATGATGCTGATTTACTAACTTTTGAGGCTTCATTAAGCGAAGCAATTGAAAATAAAATCATTCCTTCATACCCGGGTATTGAGTTGGAAAAGATAAATGAGAACATGTGGCTGGTGAAAATACCCGATAATTATAAAGTGGGCCATGAAGCACATTTTATCCAGGTAACAGAGAAGTACCTGGATTACCTTTCTAACAATAACCTCCCTGAATGGGAAATCCCCAATATGATCACGAAGTATTACACAACTATGATGGCGTTGGACATCTCGCTCTCGGCGCCTGAATGATCAACTGCCGAAACTGTAAAATAGCAGGTTGCTTCATCTTCCAGGTCGAACAGGTCAATCCATATATTGGAGGTCGAATCTATATAGCAAAGGTTTGGTCATCCTGACCGCTGTAAATCTTATTTTTCGTCAGTTGAACCAAGGGCAATTCGAGCAAGGTTTTTTTATACATCCTGTTATCCGTCGATTCAAACCGATAGTAATTATCCGATTGTGAACAAAAGTGTACGAAATGGGACATTTATTTAAGATGGTTTTGTCTTAAATATTTCATAAATATCACATAATCAGAGTTGTAATACTCTTGGCACGCTGCTTGCCAGATAAAATAATATTGAATATTTAAAGCCACCATGATGAAGGAGCAAGTATATAGGTCAGGATTTCCGAAAGTATCGAGGTTTATAGCATTTATTTCACTGATAGCAGTTCTTGGATTTATGGCCACCGTTTTACAGGGGATTACCAGTCCTGGGGAAAAAGCCAATCAGGATGAAGCGTACCGGACTTTGGTTGATCAAAATATAGATCTCATTGTAATGTCAGCCAGGTAAAGGGTTCTCTCATTTTTAATCCATCATATTTCATCCCGGTAGTCGCAACGATTACCGGGATTTTTATTATACTTTTGCGGATTAGTAATCATACCATCCAGCTTGCGCAAATTAATTATTACTACCACATTTCTTGCCGTTGTTGCATGCCTCTTATGGTCAACTGCATTTGTCGGGATCAAAATAGGGCTGGAATATACCACACCGTTGCGCTTTGCCGGGATCAGGTTTTTTCTTTCGGGCCTGTATATATTACCCTTTACCGGGAGCATCAGGAAATCCTTCAGTTTATTATACCGGGAACGGAAACAGGTGCTAAGGGTTGGATTTTTCCAGACTTTATTGTTATATGCCCTTTTTTATACAGGCATCAGCATGGTCCCGGCAGCTACAACAGCCATTGTCATCGGGGCAAGTCCGCTGTTTGCTTCGCTGACAGCGCATGTCATGCTGTACGATGACAGATTCACTCTGAAAAAATTTGGTTCCATAATGCTGGGTCTGGCCGGTGTGGTTATCATCGCTGCCACGCGTGAAAATTTCAACTGGAGCGAAGGAAAGGAATTCTGGGGTATCCTGATACTGATCAGCGCCAATATCTCGAGCAGCATCGGGAATGTGGCCGTGGTCAAATACAAATCAAGCTTACCACCCTTGCTTCTGAATTCAGGTCAGCTCATGCTGGGTGGTTTGGGCATATTCTTCCTTTCACTGCCCTTTGAAGGGATTCATTTCACCATCAATGAACCGGCCTATTATGCATCTCTGGGTTGGTTGAGTTTTATGTCGGCGATGGCATTCAGCATCTGGTTCATCCTGCTGAAAAGGCCCGGTGTCAAGGTCTCGGAATTGAATATATGGAAGTTCCTGATACCCGTTTTCGGAGCCCTCCTGAGCTGGTTGATCCTGCCGGATGAACATCCTGTAGCTGTACAGATTACTGGGATGGTATTTATAGTACTTTCTTTGATTGTTCTGAACCTGAAAATCCCGGGAAGAAAAAATGCCTTTAATTCAGGAGGGAACTAAATTAACCGATCGATCATTTTAAATAATTCTTCCGACTTGACCGGTTTGGTGATGTATCCATCGCAGCCTGCATCCCGGCATTTCTGTTCATCTTCTCCTAATGCGTAGGCGGTTTGTGCAATAACAGGTAATTCTGATCTGATTTCCTTGATCTTTGAAGTGGCTGCATATCCATCCATAACGGGAAGCTGAATATCCATTAATACAAGATTTATGTCGGAATCGTCCTGGCATATCTGAACAGCTTCAAGCCCGTTATCTGTAAGGATAAGTTCTGAAGCGCGGTTTTTAAGGAGTATATTAAATAAATGGCAGCTGGCCGGATCGTCTTCAACGATCAGGATTTTCTTGCCGCGCCACTGGTAATCCGAAGTAGGTTTTACAGACATTCAGGGGAAATAAGATTTGAAAATTATGGAATACAGGTTAAAAAAGCAATGATTCTGTTGATTCCCGGACTTTAATTACATCACGATTTGATAAAGAGTACAAAAGGATAGACTAACAGACTTCAATGGATAATAAATTATATTTGCAGATAATTATATTTAACAGTTAATTTATCGCGCGGTGTTTCGAAACTACCTGGTCATCACCTTCCGTAATTTTGGAAGGAACCTGTTGTATGTATTGATTAATGTTATTGGGCTTGGGCTGGCACTTGCTGTGTGTATTGTCGCCTATATCAGCAATAAATACGATTATGATTTTGACAGGTTTCATGAGAATGCGAAGGAGATATACAGGATAGAGATTACCCGGCAGATTGAAGACAGGTCCCAGGCTTACGGGATCAGCCCTGTCTCTTTAGCCCCCCTGGTGAAAGAAAATATTGGTGGTATTCAGGATGTGGTCAGGGTAGCCACCAGCCATCTTCCTGTAAAACTGGGAGAAAATGTTTTTAATAAGAGAATTGCCTTTTGCGATTCGGCGTTTTTCAGGATGTTTACCCTGGACATGGTATCCGGTACGAGTGGATCATTCGGCGATATGAACTCCATCATTATCAGTGATGAGATAGGGAAAATCTATTTTGGTGATGAAGATCCTGTGGGTGAGATCATATCGGTGGTTACGAATAATGAGGAGAGGACCTATATGGTAGCAGGTGTATTCAGGAGATTTCCCCTTAATTCCAGTTTTACATTCGATGCCATACTATATATCGATAACTATTTTGAGACTCAACATGTGGATGAGCATGACTGGCAAACAGCCATTGCCGGAACCTTCCTGCATATACCCGACAGGTCGCAGGTTCCGGTTATCGAAGAGTTGCTGCAGCAATACGTATCGGTGCAAAATGAGGCGCAGGAAGAGTTCAGGATTGATAGTTATTACCTGGCACCCTTTTCAAACATGGCCCACCGCGGATGGGATCTTTGGGCTCACTGGTTCAGGCAAAGTTTCCATCCCGCAGCAGTAACAGCCCCTCCTATCATGGCCATTTTCATATTGCTGCTTGCCTGTTTTAACTTTATGAATAACGCCATTGCCTTTTCCAGTAAAAGATTAAAGGAGATCGGCGTCAGGAAAGTAGCGGGCAGTACGAGGCGACAGATCATTTTACAGTTTATGGGCGAGAATATGATGTTAAGCCTGGCCGCTATTGTGATCGGTGTTATAATTGGAGTGTATCTTGTCGAAATATATTCCCGAATGTGGGTCTACATGGACATCTCATTGAGCTTCAAGTCAAATCCCGAGTTATTGATCTTCCTGATCCTGTTATTCCTGATTGTATCACTTCTGGCTGGTGCATATCCATCTTTTTATATCAGCCGTTTCAATCCTGTGTTTATTTTCCAGGATAAATTAAGGATCGGGGGGAAGAATATCCTGTCAAAGATCCTTTTAACCGTACAATTTATAATTTCAGTAAATGCCCTGGTTTCCGGTGTCATCTTTACAGAGAATGCCCGCTTTCAGAATAATCTTGACCTTGGATATGACAAGGACAATATCATTGGTGTGCCGGTTGGTGACCGGTCATACTATATAGCTTACAGGGATGCAATTAAGGCCAATCCAATGATTCAAAGCATTGGCGAGTCAGAAGAGCATATCGGGTGGTCGAATTTTACCAGGACGATTAGTTACAAGGGAATAAAGAAGGATATCCAGGCCCTTGATATTGGGGACGGATATTTTAACACCATGGGATTGAAATTAATTGAGGGGCGGGAATTTACACCTGAACTCAAGTCTTCTGACACAGAAAATTCTGTCATTGTGAGTAAAGGTTTTGTGGAGGAATTTGGAATGGAAACGGTTGTAGGAGAGCGGATTATGATGCTCGATACGGTGCCATTGTACATTGTCGGCATAGTAGAAGACATTTACCTGTATGGTTTCTGGTCGAAGAAAGATCCGATGATGTTTCGCCGGGGGGTGGATGAAAGAATGAGGACACTTGCTGTCAGGGGCGCATCCGAAAGCCTGGGTGAAATAAATGAATTCCTTGAAAAAACCTGGAAAGAGATTGTCCCGAATATGCCTTACGAGGGATTCTTTCAGGATGACCTGCTTAATGAGGCACGCGACATAAACAAGAACATTAAGAACATCAACATTTTCCTGGCCCTTCTGGCGATAATCATTTCTGCCATAGGCCTTTATACGCTGGTCTCACTAAGTATTATCCGCCGCACAAAAGAAATAGGCATCCGTAAAGTCAACGGCGCGCCTATTTTAAGGATATCCGGAATACTCAGCAGGGAGTATATGATCATACTGGTTATTGCCTGTACCATAGGGAGTGTTTCCGGCTGGTGGGTGTCTGTCCTGCTTATGGATAGCATATGGGATACCTTTACCGATGTGAGGCCATTCGTTTATTTCTTCTCCGATGCATTGATTTTTGTTGTGGCTATTGCATCCATCGGGTGGAAAGTGTACCAGGCGGCCCGAAGGAATCCGGTGGAGTCGTTACGCTATGAATAGGTAATCCTTACCTGTACCTGAATATGATCTTATCGTATATGATCAGGAGTAAGCCGGTGGTGATCCCTATGCCCAGCAAAATAAATCCAAACCGGGAAGGATAGTAGTTTAACCATAAATAATCTGTAAGCGATGAAGGGTCCAGACCCATCACTTCAGCGGCTCGCTGATAATAATCATTCAGGGTGAACTGATCGGAAACTGCAGGCATGTTAACGTTCCATTTTTCCAGTTCCCTGGCTAGCAGTGAAAACTTGTCGGCGGTGACCTCATAAACACGTCCCGATATTAAACCGCCGATGAAATTACCAATAGCCATGGGAATGAAGTTTGAACCCATATACAAAGCGGCTTTGTCACGTGGTGCAATCCGGCTGATATATTCCAGGATTTTAGGCGAGTAGGCCATTTCGCCAAAGGCAAAGATCATGATGGCAAGCAGGAGGATCCAGCCATTGTTGGTAAGGAAAGCAAGAGTCAGGCCGGTGGTATTCACAAGGAATCCAATGATCATTGTGTTGATTGGTTTATATCGCGACACGATCGCTGAAATGATCACCTGGAAGAGGATGATAAAAAACGGAGCCATGGTAATGAACTTCTCCGCTGAAATCACACCGTCAGTATTACTGATGGCCCTGGCAATTCCCGGGAATACCGATCCTATCGACTGAGTGATCACTGTAGTGTCGTGCCATTGGTCAATAAAAACCGGGAGACTGTAGAAAAACTGCCAGTAAACGGTCCAGCCACCGATGATGATAATCAGGAAAAGCAACAGTTTTATGTCTTTCAGTGCCGTGTAAACATTGACAAAAACCATTTTGATCGCCTGTCCCAGCGGCTCGGATTGTTCAGATTTATCAGAGTCTTTGTAGAAAATCAGCAATATCACAATGTTAACCAGGATGGTCCCGGATGACATAATAAAAATATACTGCCAGTTCATTTCCCTGAGCTCTGATGCCACCAGGGGACCAATAAGCCCGCCAATGTTTACAATCATATAGAAAATGCCAAAACCAATGGAAGCTGTTTTTTCATTGGTGGTCTTTGCAATGGTGGCTGAGATAACTGGTTTAAACAGGGCTGCACCGATAGCTACATAGAAAAAAGTGAGAAAAATGGCAGCAAAAGAAGAAACGAGACCCATCACAAAGTATCCCGTTGAAAGGATTACAAAGGCAATGAACAGTACCTTTTTATAACCGAATTTATCGGCGATTGATCCGGTTATGATAGGTAAAAAGTACAGGATAGCATTCACAATACCCATGACCAGGCCTTTTTCCACCTGTGTGAATCCAAGGGCTCCTGTATCCTGCGAACCGGTCAGGTACAAGGCAAGGAGGTTGAATATTCCATAGTATGCCCAGCGTTCGAAAAGCTCGAGCGTATTGGCCGACCAAAAAGTTTTTGGATATTGTCTGATTACACCTGCAATTCTACTACCCATCTGGAAAATGAGATCTTATAATTTTGGTCAAGTATAGGCAAAATTTATTATATATCATAAGAGGATTGTTAACATGTAGATCCCGGATCAGGTCCGGGATGACTCACTTGTGATCATGAACTTGCCTGCCGGAAGTGCAGGCAGGCAAGTTTCAGGATTTTTTCAGCAAATCAGGAGATCCCAAACATTATTCAGGATGGCTATGCTCTCGTTTTTTATGTTTTCCTGTAGTAAAAATACGACATACGATTGTCTACATCATCAAAGGAATAGATCTCCTTATCGCGATGGGTATCGTAATAACTCAGCAGGGCAAAATCGCCAATGCACATGGTGGTATGAAAAATAATGACTGAAATATAGGTATAACTGGCAACTCCTGGTACAAAAAGGAAACCGGCCAGGTTCAACAGAGTAATAATGATAAAGGGTGAAAGGGCCAGGACATAAAACCCTGTCTTCTGTGTTACGAACTTATCAGCTACAGCATAAAATGCAAATTGCTTTAGTTCGGCCCCAAACCTGATCTTCCTGGCACCAAGCAGAAAATAGACTATTCCATGAATGATTTCATGGATTGGTATTATGGCGGTAAATGAAATGATAATCCCATATCCGTATTGCTTTAAAACAGACAGTATCGACCTGCCACGACCAATTACCCCTATCAGCAATGCCCCCAATAGCATGGCCAGCATGGCCAGCAGGCAGAGATAAAAGAACCGCATGGGTCGGGATTGTTTGCGGATGTAATTGCTTGCAAAATCCAGTACCCGGTCATAGGAAAGCTTGTCGAGTAATTCGAATTGCGGATTATTTTTTATTTCCTCAACTGTCGGCTTCATAATAACCTATCCATTATCGGGTGGATGAACCAATCGACCCATAAAGATAATGCTCCTGGTGGATAAATCTGTAATGAAGTAAAGAAATGGATGGTCAGCGGTGAACCGGATTGTTTCTTCTTCATAGGCCGATTTAAGGGCCATGATCACGGCCGTTGCAGCTGCCGCTTCTGTGCCGGTTTCATTCACCTCAATGAAGGCCTTGTGCAGTACGTCATCAATGGTAAGGTCAGTCTGACCTGTTATCCCGGAGAAGTCAGCATCATTGCTGAAGGCTTCTTTCATTCCTAATTGCTCAAGCATATCTTTCAGTTCAAATTCGCTTTGGAGAGTAAAACGTGGAATGGCAATCTCCACTTTTTCTCTTCTGAAGCCGTTCCTGATAACGTCTAACCGGTTAATAGTTAGTACATTGCTCACCAGTCTCCATCCGTCTGTTTCTTTTGGAAGCAGGATGATCATGCTGTTCTTTTCCCCTTTGTACAGCAACCTGACGGCCTGAACTTCTTTATCTTCATAATATTCAATCATCTCTTTTTGATGCATAAAATCAGTTTTCACACTGATATCCGGGGAGACATGAAAAACAGATGGCGACGTCTTATTTTTATCAAATGGATCTGTCCAGTTCCCGTTAAAATAGACGGCATTGGTTATGATCAGCCGGGTAAGTTCATTTAAAATCCCTTCAGGTATAAGGTTCCGGATTTTATTATTGGTTTGTTTCTCAACCCAATTATTTATCTTTTTGCGACTATTCTCCTGCTCTGCGAATGACTTGAAAGATACATTTTCAACCTGTGCGGAATAATATGCAGCGCCCAATTCGATAAATTCGGGCAAGATTTTATAATTCTCCTGGACCCATAATCCGTTGGCAATTTTTAATTCGGTGCCTTTTTCCTGGCTGGCCTGGGTGAGGCTATCCATAAAATTCCGGAAAGCAGCATGAAGAGATGATTGATCTGCTGGAAAATTTAAGGCATAACTCATTTCCCGGGCGGTATTTTTTTTTGCACCTGCATAGGCGATGGCTAATGCTGAAGAAATGCTAACCGGCGAAAAGACCATGTTTTCCTTATCTTTTCCCAGTTTCTTGAACAGGTCGATGGCAAAATCATTACCTGCATCAGCCAGGTCAGCAATTGTATAATCCATGGCAGGGGTTTCCGTTGTTTTGGATACAGTTTGATTTCCCTTGCAGGTGAACAGGAGAAGGATACCGGTTATCAGGATAAATGGCAAAAAAGATTTCATACTATTTGATTTTTAAATGAACGAATTAAACAGGACAAAATTTCCGGTTATTCGATTTTGTTGATCTCAAAAACATGTGGATAGGCATTCGTTTCTTCGGCCATTTTATAATATTCCTTTGCCTTCTTTAAATTCCCCTTTTTTTCATAGTACCTGCTCATTCCCAAATAAGCATATGCCACAGTATAGCCCGCATAGTCGCCAAATGTTTCTGCTTCTTTGATACCCTGGAGAAAATACCTTTTCGCTTTTTCCATGTTCCTGTTTTTCCCTTCCTCGTATAATCCGAGGTATATCAATGCTTTCATTTTACTGAAACGATCCATTTTAATAAGTGAATCAATGTGGTTTCTGGCCAGGTCAAACTCTTCATTGACAATAAGCATTTCAATATATTTTGCATAAAAGTAGCTGTTGTTGTGGAACGATGAATATAGCTGTTCTGCATAGGATAAAGCCTTTGGGTAATTATGTTCAAATCCGAGATAGATAATGACCAGGAAATGCGAAGCTTCAACTTTCATAAAATAGGTATTCCTGAAGGCATAATCCAGCATTCTTAATCCCGATTCCTTATCTCCATTTTTAAAAAGCCGTGTAATTGGTTTGTAAACCGGATGGGCTTCCGGATAAGCTTCAATATAATAATTGTATAATCCCGTAAAAAAATAGAATTCATTAAATTGATCCTGCAGTTCAAATGCTTTCATCAATTGCCTGTAAACATCATTGAGATGCGGGAAGCACTTCATCGGGTGCCCGTTGTCAGCATAATACATAACCAGGAAACTTCTTGCTGCCAGATCGAAAAAGACCCCTTCTATATCCATTTTATCCTTTTCAAGAAACTTATCGGAGAGGGCTATTGACCTTTCAATATATTGAACAAACTGGTCGCTGATATCCCCGTCCTGGGGTACCGGAAAATTTTTCCAGTAAAGCTGCATCCCTTTATAAAATGGTATAGTCGGGTGGTCGGGATATAGAATCTGTAAACTGTCGAGATAAAGATCCGATTCGTCGAACTCGTGGTTATAAATGTGGTTTATCCCTTTCCTTATGATCCTGGTTGCGACTGAATCATCGAGAAAGGCAGTTTGGTTAAATGCCTTCAGAGGAAGAAGTGCCAACAATATGAAGAATAAATTTCTCATGAAACGATCATGAATAAATTTAATCAATTTATTCAATAATGGTGATGATTGAATCCTGCGCTCGCATTCCCCCGAGTACTCGGGGCGGGGTTAGCGAGCGCAAAAAAAAAAAAATTATATAGGATCGAAGATTCCGCGCTACTTGCGAGGAGCTTAAATCTTTAATGCAGGAATCGCCGGATCGAATAAATTAATATCCGTTCCTGAGATTCCATTACAAAGTTCAGGTTTATTTATGCGACAAACAAAAAAAAGCTGTCGCTGTTCTGACAGCTTCATAATTATTACATTTGTCGGGAATCACTAATGATCCTGAATCAGAATGAGCGGTAAGGTTAACTCAATGTTCCAGGTCGATGATAAAATACTCAGTATGGAAATACTTGAGGAAAAATTTGTTTGCGATCTGAGAAAGTGCAAAGGCAACTGTTGCGTACTGGGTGCTTCAGGTGCTCCACTGGAAGAAGAGGAGGTGGAGCTCCTCAGGGTGGTCTTTCAAAAAATCAAACCATATCTCAGGCCGGAGGCTGTCAGGGCCATTGAACAACAAGGAACGGCAGTTATTGATCTGGATATGGAGTGGGTTACCCCGCTTATTAAAAACATGGAATGTGTATATGCCATTTTTGAGGATGGCATTGCCAGGTGCGCCATTGAAAAAGCTTTTGCAGACAAGGTTATTTCATTCAGGAAACCCGTTTCATGTCATATTTATCCTATCCGCATAAAGAAATATGAACATTTCGATGCGGTTAATTACGACCGGCAGAAAATCTGTGAACCTGCCAGGGAGATGGGAAAGAAAGAAAATGTGCAGGTTTTTCGTTTTGTTGAGGATGCGATAGTGAGAAAATATGGCAAGGCATTTATGTCAAAATTGAAGAGGATGGCCGTGGAGGTGCTAAAACAGCAAAAAGAGATTTAAGGGCATATATCGGAAGAATTTGCCCTCAAATAATATATTTATTTCAGAGGGCCGTAATCTGCACCCAGGCTCACACACATTCACCTGGTAAACAGTACCTTGCAACTTTTAATTTTATAATACCAAATACCTATGAATATCAAAGATTACATTGAAGAAAATAAGGATCGTTTTCTTGAGGAACTCTTCGAACTGATAAGGATCCCTTCTGTCAGTGCCAATCCTGACAGTAAGCCCGAAATGATAAGGACGGCCAATGCATTGAAAGAGTTTTTACTGGCAGCCGGAGCCGGGAAAGCTGAAGTGATTGAGACTGAGGGACAGCCGGTAATATATGGTGAAAAGATCGTCGATCGCCAGTTGCCTACAGTACTGGTATATGGCCATTACGATGTTCAACCCGCTGAGCCGCTCAATTTATGGAAATCCAAACCCTTCGAACCGGAGATCAGGGAAGGAAAAATTTTTGCCAGGGGGGCCGATGATGACAAGGGACAATTGTTCATGCATTTTAAGGGTTTTGAATATATGGAAAGAACGGATTCCTTACCCTGCAATCTGAAGTTTATGATTGAAGGCGAGGAGGAGGTCGGTTCTCCAAGCCTGAAAGCATTTTGCATCAAAAATAAGGAAATGCTCAGTGCGGATATTATTCTTGTATCAGACACCACCATGATTGCTCCCGACATACCATCGATAACGGTTGGATTAAGAGGGCTCAGTTACATGGAGGTTGAAGTAACCGGACCTAACCGTGACCTTCATTCCGGATTGTATGGTGGTGCTGTTGCCAATCCTGCCAATGTTCTGGCCAAAATGATTGCATCCCTCACCGATGAAAAAAATCGTATCGCTATTCCGGGTTTTTATGACGACGTTGTTGAATACAGCCAGAGTGAACGTGAAGAAATGGGCCGGGCTCCCTTCAGCCTGGAAGATTATAAAAGGGAGCTGGAGGTGGATTCGGTGATGGGAGAAGAGGGATTTACCACCATCGAACGCCTTGGTATCCGGCCAAGCCTCGATGTGAATGGGATATGGGGAGGATATACCGAGGAAGGTGCAAAGACTGTCCTGCCTGCAAAAGCATATGCCAAAATCTCCATGAGATTAGTCCCCAACCAGGATTCAAAAAAGATTGACAGGTTGTTTGAGGATCACTTTAAAGCGATCGCACCTGCCGGGGTGAAAATAAAGGTAACAGGTCTGTATGGGGGACAGGGATACACTGCCCCAACAGACTCAATAGCATATAAGGCGGCCGGCAAGGCCCTGGAAATAGTCTTTGGCGTGAGACCAATTCCAACCAGGAGTGGTGGCAGTATTCCTATTATGGCTGATTTCGAGGAAGTTTTGGGATTGAAAACCATACTGATGGGATTCGGGCTGGAGAGTGATGCCATCCACTCACCCAACGAGAATTATCCCCTCGAACAATTTTACAAAGGCATTGAAGCAATTTCGTATTTTTACAAATACTTCGCTGAATTAATGGCCACATCCCGATAAATAGTTAAAGTTATTAATATTGACCTTTTCAACAGGGGGTTATCCTGGAATAAGTATATCTTTGCCATAAGATTGTGTGATAAACCTGGCAGATGACACATGGTACCAGGCAACTACTGCCTGGCAACATAAAAGAATTATAACCCTTTAATTATAAACACATGGCAACACTCAGATTCCAGGCCTTTCAGGAAGTTTTAAGAAGGGAGCCTGTTACTGTTGAATATCCTTCTTCAAAGATCTCCGACTATTTCGGGATCAATGTTTTCAGCAATGACCAGATGCAAAAATACCTGTCTAAAGATGCATTTGCCAGTGTTCAAAAGGCAATTGATAAAGGTTCCAGGATCGACATGAAGATGGCAGACGAAGTGGCTACAGGGATGAAAGCCTGGGCAACAGAGCGTGGTGCCACTCACTATACACACTGGTTCCATCCATTAACAGATGCTTCAGCCGAAAAGCACGATGCGTTCATAGAAATTACTAAAGACGGATCGGTAATAGAAAACTTCTCAGGAGATATGTTGGCACAGCAGGAGCCTGATGCCTCCAGTTTCCCGAGCGGAGGGATAAGAAATACTTTTGAAGCAAGGGGCTATACTGCATGGGATCCAACCTCACCTGCTTTTTTAGTAGGCAATACCTTATGTATACCTACCATTTTTGTTTCCTACACGGGAGAAGCATTAGATTATAAGATGCCTTTATTGAAATCCCTTCATTATATTGATAAGGCAGCAACCGATGTATGTATGTTTTTCGACCGGCGTGTATCGAAAGTGATCACAACACTGGGTTGGGAACAGGAATATTTCCTTGTGGATGATGCACTCTATAATGCACGACCCGATCTGGTGCTGACCGAGAGGACATTAATGGGGCATGCATCGGCGCGGGACCAGCAGTTGGAGGATCATTATTTTAGCAGTATACCGGAAAGGGTTTCGGCTTTTATGCGCGACTTTGAAATTGAGGGATATAAGCTTGGTATACCTTTGAAAACACGACATAATGAGGTGGCTCCCAACCAGTTTGAGTGCGCACCTATATTTACCGATGCTAATCTGGCCGTAGACCAGAACTTGCTGGTAATGGATATCATGAAAAGAATTGCCAGGAAGCACTTTTTCAGGGTGATCTTTCATGAGAAACCGTTCAGGGATATTAATGGATCAGGGAAACACAGCAACTGGTCGCTGTTGACAGATACCGGCATTAATCTGCTTGCCCCGGGAAAAACCCCCAGGTCGAACCTTATGTTCCTTACCTTCCTGGTGAACACGATCAGGGCAGTATATGAACATTCTGATTTATTACGCGCCAGCATATCTTCAGCTGGAAATGCACACCGGTTGGGTGCTAATGAAGCACCACCAGCGATCATCTCTGTTTTTCTCGGGACAAGAGTGTCTGAAATGCTTGATCTCATCGAGAATAATGTTACGGATAAAAAGATGACGCCGGATGAAAAAACTGAACTGAAACTGAATATTGGAAAGATACCAAGGATCTTATTGGATAATACGGACAGAAACAGAACATCACCGTTTGCTTTTACAGGCAACCGGTTTGAATTCAGGGCGGTAGGTGCTTCGGCCAATTGTGCATCCCCTCTCATACCTCTTAATGTTGCCGTCGCACAACAGCTAAACCGATTTAAAAAAGATGTGGATGACCTGATGGATAAAAAGGTTAAGAAGGATGAAGCCATTTTACAGGTGTTGAGGAATTATATCATTGAATGTAAACCAATTCGGTTCGAAGGAAATAATTATAGTGAGGGATGGATTAAAGAAGCTGCTTCGCGTGGATTATCAAATATTACCAGTATACCGGAGGCTCTCGATGCTTACCTCTCGGATGCTTCCGTTAAGCTGTTTTCTGAATCGGGTGTATTGGACCTTAATGAATTAAAAGGCAGAATAGAGGTCAAGCATGAAATGTACACTAAAAAGGTCCAGATTGAAGCAAGAGTGCTGGGTGATCTGGCTATCAATCATATAGTGCCAACTGCAATTTCATATCAAAGTAAACTGGCAGAGAATGTTAAAGCGCTGAAAGACATTTTTGATAAAAGTGAATTTGAAGAACTGGTATCTGCCAGGATAGAAAGGATACGGGAATTATCTGAAAATATCAGTGCGATTAAACAAAAGGTTCACCTGATGATTGAAGAACGGAAAAAAGCAAATAAGGTGGCAGATGCCAGGAAGAAAGCTGATTTATATTGTAAGAAAGTGTATCCTTACCTGGACCAGATACGATATCACATTGATAAATTGGAGCTGATGGTCGATAATGAATTGTGGCCTTTACCTAAATTCAGGGAATTGCTTTTTACCAGATAGGCCATTTTCTTTTCGCCTCACATGTGATAATCCTGATTTTTTCGTTACAATAATATCCTGTTTTGCTGTATAACAGGAAAATCTCTTATTTTTACATGTTAATTATGCAGGTTATGAGATATTTATCTTTCGTATTCATCTTGTTGTTGATAGGTGGAATATTGTCTGATGCAGACGCTCAGAAGCGTGATAAAACATTCAAGGCACGTGCCGCCTATGCTGCAGGAGAATATCTTGTTGCGGCTGATCTGCTTAAAGATGCTTATAACAAAGTAAATGATAAGGAAGTAAAGAAGGAATTGGTTTTTTTGGTTGCGGAATGCTATCGACATACGGGCGATAACCGGAACGCGGAAATGTGGTATAAGAAGGTGATCAGGGCCGAATATCAAAATCCTGTTATTTACCTCAGGTATGCCGATGCTCTCAGGATGGATGAGGAGTATGAGGATGCAAAAGAGCAATATGAGAAGTATCGTGAACTGGTACCTGATGATCCCAGGGGAATAGAGGGTATACAGAGTTGTGAGCTGGCTGCCACCTGGATAGAGAATCCGGAAGGATATACCGTGGAGAACATGAAATATTTCAATTCCCGTGATCGTGATTACAGCCCCTGTTTTGGAGCCGAGGATTATAAATTGATATATTTCACATCCACCCGCGAAGAAGCTACGGGTGATGACATCCATGGAGCAACGGGTCAGAATTTCTCAGATATTTTTCAATCTCGGATGGACAGAAAAGGTAAGTGGAGTATTCCGGTACCACTTGATGAGGAGATCAACAGTGAATTTGAAGATGGATCACCTAATATGAATTCCGATTTTTCAACCCTCTATTTTACCCGGTGCAAGATGAATAAAAATACTAATTTCGGATGCCAGATATACACCTCAAACCGATCCGGTGAAAAGTGGTCTAAGGCCGAACCCATTCCCCTGAGCGACGATAGTGTGGTCATTGCGCATCCGGCCATATCGCCCGATGATCTCACCCTTTATTTTGTTTCCGATATGCCGGGAGGTATTGGAGGAAAAGATATTTGGAGAGTGACAAGAAGCAACGAAGGGGATGAATGGAGTACTCCTGAAAACCTGGGTGAGATGATCAATACTGTAGATGATGAAATGTTCCCGTTTGTCCATGCCGACGGGACACTTTATTTCTCATCTGATGGAAGGATTGGATTGGGTGGATTTGATATTTTCAAAGCATCACAGGATGATCAGGATAACTGGACTGTTGAAAACATGAAATACCCGATCAATTCAGGTGCGGACGATTTTGGGATAGTTTTTGAGAAGGAAATGGAAAGGGGATTTTTCAGCTCTTCCAGGAAAGGCCGCGGGAATGACGATATATATTCCTTTGTACTGCCTCCATTGAAATTCAATATGATAGGGGAGGTGAGGGATGATCAGACCGACGAACTGCTGGTAAACGCCAAAGTGAAGTCCATTGGAAGCGACGGTATTACAGTTGAAACAAATACAAACGATGACGGCTCTTTCCGTTTCATGCTAAAACCGAGTACCGATTATGTTTTTGTCGCCTCGAGGATTGGTTATTTGAATGGAAAGGAAAGAGAAACAACCAAAGGTCTTGAATCCAGTACTGATATTAAAACTATTATCTACCTGTCAAACATTGCCAATACCATTGAATTGTCAAACAGCAATGTATTTTACGATTTTGCACGCTGGGATTTACGTCCTGAAGCCCTTGTATCACTCGATCAGTTGGTGGAAACATTAGATGACAATCCCACTGTTACCATAGAATTGATGTCACACACCGATGTGAGAGGTTCTGATGAAGACAACATTGAATTGTCTCAAAAAAGAGCCCAGTCAGTGGTTGACTACCTGATAATGAAAGGCATCGATCCAGTACGTCTTACAGCTAAAGGGTACGGTGAATCAATGCCGAAAGTGGTTACCATGCGAATTGCAGATGAATATCCATTCCTGAAGCAGGGAACACGTCTTACAGAACAATTTATTAATGGCCTGCCAACCCTTGAACAACAGGAAATCGCACATCAGCTAAACAGAAGGACTGAGTTCAGGGTTTTAAAAACAGATTACGAACCTTCTGAACAATAAGCGGATGCAAGGCAACCTCAAATATGACAAGCGAGGTGTTTCTGCTTCCAAAGATGATGTCCATAAAGCCCTTACGGGAATTGACCGGGGATTATTCCCGAATGCTTTCTGTAAAATTGTGCAGGACTACCTGACGGGAGATCCCGGTTACTGCATTGCCCAGCATGCCGACGGAGCCGGAACGAAATCCTCACTGGCTTATGTCTACTGGAAAGAAACGGGAGATCTCTCTGTATGGAAAGGGATTGCTCAGGATGCCCTGGTGATGAATATCGATGACCTGCTATGCATAGGCGTAATTAAAAATTTTATCATCTCGTCTACTATTGGCCGGAATAAATTGAATATTCCCGGAGAGGTTATTTCTGCAATTATTCAGGGCACGGAATCTTTTATCAATATGCTTAATGATCATGGAATGAATGTTATTTCATCGGGTGGTGAAACGGCTGATGTAGGTGACCTGGTCAGGACAATCATTGTCGATTCTACAGTTACAACAAGGCTGAAAAGGGATGATGTGATGCAGGTTGATATCAGGGATAGTGATGTGATCGTTGGACTGGCCTCCTTTGGGAAGGCAGATTATGAAGAGGAGTATAACGGGGGAATGGGCAGTAATGGGTTGACCTCTGCCAGGCATGATCTCTTTTTTAAAGTGCTTGCTGAAAAATATCCGGAAAGTTTTGATCCGGGGATATCGAAGGACCTGGTTTATTCCGGACAGATCAAGCTAACAGATATGATCGCCGGAACTGGCCTGACGGCCGGGAAACTGGCGCTGTCGCCCACCCGTACTTATGCCCCGGTGATCATTCCTGTTCTGGCGCGATTCAAAGACCGCATCCATGGGATGATCCATTGTTCCGGTGGTGCACAGACCAAGGTGATGAACTTTGTCGATAAGAAACATATTATAAAAGATAACCTGTTCCCGGTTCCTCCATTGTTCAGGTTGATCCAGGAGCAATCGGGCACCGAATGGAAAGAGATGTACCAGGTTTTCAATATGGGGCATCGTTTTGAAATTTATACCGATCCGAAAACCGCCGAAGAGATAATCGGGATCTCCCAATCCTTCGGAGTGGAAGCCCGTGTTATAGGCCATGTCGAATCATCAGATCAGAAGAAGCTTACCATTTCCGGTGAACACGGAACGTTTGTTTATTGACTCATATCGTTCATTTCCTAAATATGCTTCTTCCTTTAACCAAAACACTTAACCATGATAAAATTTCTCCTTTTACTGGGGATTGCCGTTCTTTTTGCGGGCTGCAAAACAAAACCTTTGCCTAAATATGCTGAACAAAACAAGTAACAAAACGATCATCGTTTTTTAGGCATGGTCATGGTCACACGGATCACCGATCATCGATCACTGTTCACCGATCACTTTTTTTTTGTACTTTTAGCCACCGAAAAATAAGAGAAAACTATGGCTGAAAACCTGATACTTAAGAAGCTGGAAGGAATTAAGACCCGATTCGAGGAAGTGGGCAGACTGATTAATGAGCCGGATGTGTTAGGCGATATGAAGAGGTATGTAAAATTGAACAAGGAATACAGGGACCTTGAACCTATTATTGAAGCCTATGAAAAGTTTAAGAACCTGTTAAGCAATATTGCTACAGCCAAAGATATACTTTCAAACGAAAAAGACGAAGAACTGCGGGAGATGGCAAAAGCGGAGCTCGACGAAATATCAGGACAGGTGGCCCCCATGGAGGAAGAGATAAAATTATTGCTGATCCCATCTGATCCACAGGATGATAAGGATGCCCTGGTGGAAATCAGGGCCGGGACCGGTGGTGATGAGGCCAGTATTTTCGCGGGCGACCTGTACAGGATGTACCTGAAGTTCTGCGAAGTGAAAAGTTGGAAAACGGAGGTAAGCAGTTTCACAGAAGGCACGGTGGGCGGATATAAGGAAATCATCCTCAAGGTAAAAGGGACCGGAGCCTATGGTACCATGAAATATGAATCGGGGGTGCACAGGGTTCAGCGGATCCCGGTGACTGAAACCCAGGGACGTGTTCATACCTCGGCAGCAACAGTTGCCGTTCTGCCAGAAGCAGATGAATTTGATGTGGAAGTGAAGCAGGAGGATATCAGGAAGGATACATACTGTTCATCAGGACCAGGGGGACAATCGGTGAATACCACCTATTCTGCCATCCGGCTGACCCATATTCCAACGGGAATTGTCGTGACCTGCCAGGATGAAAAATCACAGATAAAGAACCTGGATAAGGCTATGGCTGAATTACGCACCAGGCTGTATAACCTGGAATATGAGAAGTACCTCAACGAAATTGCGAAAAAACGAAAAACGATGGTCTCAACCGGGGACCGGTCGGCAAAAATCCGGACCTATAACTATCCCCAGGGAAGGATGACTGACCATCGGATCAACCTGACCATGTATAACCTGAATGCCGTGATGAATGGGGACCTCCAGGAGATCATCGATCAGCTGCAAATGGCAGAAAATGCTGAAAGATTAAAGGTAAGTGAACTTATGTAAATATTTCAGAATGAATGCAGACCAACTATTTCAAGCGATTAAGAAGAAGAAAAGTTTTTTATGTGTCGGACTGGATTCAGATCTGAATAAGATACCCGATTCACTGAAACCATCAGAAAAGCCGCAATTCCAATTCAACCGTAAAATTATTGATGCCACTCTTCCTTACACTATTGCCTATAAGTTAAATGCAGCCTTTTATGAAGCCAGGGGAGCAGATGGATGGTTGGAGATGGAAGAGACAGTGCACTACCTGCGTCAGGCCGATCCATCTGTTTTTATCATTGCAGACGCCAAGCGCGGAGATATTGGAAATACCTCCGAAATGTACGCCCGTGCTTTTTTCGACCGGATGGAATGCGATGCAATTACACTCTCTCCGTATATGGGATATGATGTGGCAGACCCATTCCTGAAAAGAGATGGGAAATGGATCATTGTACTTGCCGTTACATCGAATAAAAGTGCGGAAGATTTTCAATTCCTCGAATTATCCACGGATGGAACACCTCTGTATGAAAACATACTCAGGATAGCCCGTGAATGGGGGAGCGCAGATACAACTATGTTTGTGGCCGGGGCAACTCGTGCTGAGGTCATCTCCAGGGTCAGGGAATATGTTCCGGATCATTTTCTCCTGGTTCCGGGTATTGGTGCCCAGGGAGGTAGCCTTGAGGCAGTTGTTGAGCATGGCATAAACAGCCGGTGCGGGCTGCTCATTAATTCCAGCCGGGGAATAATTTTTACTGATCGATCCGATTCATTTGCTGATGCTGCAAAGAGTAAAGCCCTTGAGATTCAGCAGGAGATGGAAACCCTCCTTGCCCGGCATAAGCTGATCTGAGTAAAATTCATTTCATTTTTCTTCGATAATCACTTCTTTTTGGGATAAAGAGGTACGAGTTACTGGTTACTAGTTGCTGGGTACTAGGTTTCAATAATTAAGGTTGATGACCATGAAAGAAGAATTTCTACACTATGTCTGGAAAAACAGGCTGTTCAGGGAACCCCTCCAACTGATTACAGGCGAGGAAATTGAAGTACTGGATGTCGGCCAACATAATATGGATGCCGGTCCTGATTTTTTCAATGCAAAGATTAAGATCAACGGTACTATATGGGCAGGGAATATAGAGATCCATGTGCACTCATCCGACTGGCTGGCACATGGACATGACCGGGATCAGAACTACCAGAATATCATACTGCATGCCGTAGGTGTTAATGATATTGATATCAGGACGAATAAGAATAATATAATTCCAACCTCTGAGCTGAAATTTTTCCCGGAACTTTTAGAAAACTATATAATGCTCCTGAATAACCATGACTGGATCTTGTGTGGAACCTCTGTTTCCCTGGTTGATCCGCTGTTTTTAAATCTATGGCTGGACCGGTTGCTGATTGAGCGCCTTGAAATCAAGACGGATCAAATAAGGAGAAACCTGGATGAAACCAAGGGAGACTGGAGAGAGACTATATACAGGCACACAGCCAGAAGTTTTGGATTCAGCATTAATTCCATGCCATTTGAAATGCTGGCCAGGTCTTTACCATTTAAATATCTGAACAAACATCTGTCGGATCCCAAGGCTGTTGAGGCGTTATTGTTCGGACAGGCCGGATTCCTCGATAATGAAACAGGAGATTCATACTATAATGCATTAAGAAAAGAATACCTCTTCCTGCAAAAAAAATACCAACTCAAGCCTGTCGGTCAACAATTATGGAAAATGTTGCGACTCCGACCAGCCAATTTTCCTTGCCTGCGAATTGCCCAGTTTGCTTCATTTACCAATTATTTGCCGGAATTCTTTCAGCAAATACCCCGCTGCAATTGGGATTGGCTTATTGACTGCATTCAATCTCTTCAACCGGCTGAATACTGGCATACCCATTACCAATTCAATAAATCCGCAGGAAAATTGAAGAAATCATTGAGTAAGGGGTCTGCTCAAAATATTGTCATAAACGGCATGGTTCCCCTGGTATATGAGTACGGCAGACAAACCGGATCACCGGATTACAGGCAAAATGCCATTTCAATCCTCGAAGCACTGCCTCCGGAATCAAATAAAATACTAAACGGCTGGAAAAACCTTGGACTGGATGTTCCTAATGCATTTAGCTCCCAGGCTCTTTTACAGCTGAAAAATTACTACTGCAATCTAAAAAAATGTTTATATTGCCAAATTGGAAACCAGATACTTCGGTAATAAAATATGGCGATAAGTACAAGTTAAATCAGTAACCGCATGAAAACGGAAACTTACAGGTCGGTTTATATTGCAGTGAGTTTACTGTTCATCATCGGTGCGATTGGTGTTACGGGATTTATGTTGATTGAAGGAATGTCCTTTACCGAGGCTGCCTATATGACTGTCATAACCATAGCCACGGTAGGATTTAATGAAGTCACACCCCTGTCTGATGCCGGAATGTGGTTTACCAGTTTTCTAATCATTATCAGTTTTGGTATCTTTGTTTACGCTGTTACCAACCTCACACGCTATGTCATTGATGGGGTGGTCAGGAATTATTACCGTGACAGAAAGGTTATGAAACGCATTGACAGGTTATCAGATCATGTGATTATCTGTGGTTATGGCAGAAATGGGAGCCAGGCTGCACTCGATCTGAAATATCGTAATGCTCCTTTCATTGTAATCGAAAACAATTCAGAAATTGTTGAACTTCTCAGGTTATCTGATGATGTAATGTATATAGTTGGAGATGCCACTCAGGATGAGGTACTGCGACAAGCCGGAATTGAGAATGCAAAAGCAATGATCACGACGCTGCCGGTGGATGCCGATAACCTTTACGTTGTGCTTACAGCCAGAGAGATTAATCCAGGACTTACCATTATATCAAGGGCTTCTAATGAGAATTCAGACAAAAAGCTGAAACGTGCAGGTGCTACAAATGTGATCATGCCCGACCGGGTAGGGGGACAGAGAATGGCCAAGCTGGTTACCCAGCCCGATGTGGTGGAATTCGTCGATTTTATTATGCTCCAGGAGCCTGACAATGTATTTCTGGAGGAGCTGAATTGTGATGTGATATCAACTTGTTTCGACGGGAAGAAGATCCTGGAACTGGATATCAGAAACAAGACCGGAGCGAATATTATTGGGCTTAAGAGATCGGATGGTTCATATATAATAAATCCTGATGCCAATACCATTCTTTCGCATGATGATAAACTGTTTGCACTTGGGAGTGTAAAACAGATTAATCATCTTAGAAAGTTACTTGCCGAGGAAACTGATCCTGCCCGGTAAAATTTATCGTTTTTTATGCCCTTTATAGAAAAAAATGAATAATTTTGCAATTCAATTTTTAGAAGTAGTATTGATTATTAGAAAATTATAATGTATTTAACGTCAGAGAAAAAGAAAGAGTTTTTTAAGATGTATGGTAAAAGTGCCGAAGATACAGGTTCGGCTGAAGGTCAAATTGCATTATTCTCCCACAGGATTGCCCACCTGACTGAACACCTTAAGAAAAACAAAAAAGATTACAGTACACAACGTGCACTTGTAAAATTGGTTGGCAAGCGCAGACGCCTGCTAAACTATCTGAAAGATACGGATATCGAAAGATACCGGCAGATAATCAAGTCACTAAAACTAAGAAAATAATTCAGGGAAAGGCAATTCTTATAATTGCCTTTTTTTGATTTTATAAACGATATTATAAAATCACAGAAAATATGTTTAAAACGATAGAGAAGATTATTGACCTTGGGGATGGAAGAAAGATTACTATTGAAACCGGTAAACTGGCCAAACAAGCCGACGGTTCAGTGGTTGTTAAGATGGGAAACACCATGTTACTTGCCGCTGTTGTCTCAGCCAGAGAAGGCAAAGAGGATGTTGATTTCATGCCATTGTCGGTAGAGTATAAAGAAAAATTTGCATCGGCCGGGAGATTCCCGGGAGGTTTCTTAAAAAGAGAAACGCGTCCGGGCGACCATGAGATCCTGATCTCACGGTTGGTCGACAGGGCACTAAGGCCTCTGTTTCCGGACGATTATCATGCAGAAACTTTTGTTAGTATATTTCTAATCTCAGCTGAAAATGATATTATGCCGGATGCGTTAGCAGGTCTTGCTGCATCTGCTGCACTTGCTGTTTCAGATGTTCCATTCAACGGACCTATTTCGGAAGTAAGGGTGGCAAGGGTAAATGGAGAGTTTATTATCAATCCTACTTTCAGACAGCTGAAGGAGGCTGATCTTGACATCCTCGTAGGTGCGACGGCAGAGAATATACTTATGGTAGAAGGGGAAATGTCGGAAGTGTCTGAAGCAGAAATGCTTGAGGCAATAAAATTTGCTCATGAAGAGATCCGTAAACATTGCAGGATTCAGCTCGAACTTATGCGGGATGTCGGATCCATTGAGAAGCGTGAATATTCTCACGAAGAGAACGATGAAGACCTGAAGGCACAGGTTGAGAAAAAAGCGTTTGAAAAGTTATATGATATTGCCAGGGCTCAAAAGCCCAAGCTGGAAAGGCACGAAGCCATTGATTTAGTTAAAGAGGAGCTGATGGCCGAGTTATTGCCTGAAGATGCTGAGAACCTGGAGTCTAAAATTCTCATGTATAAACGATATTTCCACGATGTGGAGAAAAAAGCCTTACGCACTTTGATTCTTGAGAAGGGTATCCGGATTGATGGCAGGAAAACAGATGAGATCAGGCCCATTGCCTGCGAAGTGGATTATTTGCCTGCCGCTCATGGTTCGGCCCTTTTCACCAGGGGTGAAACCCAATCATTGACAACAGTTACACTGGGTAACAAAATGGATCAGAAGATCATTGATGAAGTACTCATTCAGGGTACAGATAAATTTGTACTTCATTATAATTTCCCACCCTTCTCAACAGGTGATGCCAAGCCTGTGCGGGGGATAAGCCGGAGGGAAGTCGGTCACGGTAATCTGGCACACAGGGCACTGAAAAGGATGGTTCCGAAAGACGAGGATAATCCATATGCGGTGCGTGTTGTGTCTGATATTCTCGAATCGAACGGTTCCTCATCGATGGCAACCGTTTGTGCTGGTACAATGGCGCTTATGGATTCCGGGATTAAACTGAAAAAGCCTGTTTCCGGAATTGCAATGGGATTGATCACTGAGCCTGGATTAAAAAAATATGCTATCCTTTCCGATATCCTTGGTGATGAAGACCACCTGGGAGATATGGATTTCAAAGTGGCTGGAACCAGGGATGGGATAACGGCAACCCAGATGGATATTAAGGTGGATGGACTTCCATACGAGGTATTGGCAGAAGCCCTTGAACAGGCTCGCGTTGGAAGATTGTATATACTTGATAAAATTACCGAAGTGATCAGTGAGCCCAGGGCAGATTTTAAACCCCATGTACCCAGGATCGTTCAAATTACAGTTCCAAAAGACATGATAGGTGCGATCATTGGTCCCGGAGGTAAAATAATTCAAAAAATTCAGGAAGAGACAGGGGCCCATATCACTATAGAAGAAATTGATGCAAAGGGCATTGTAGATATCTTCGCCGTTGATGAACAATCCGTTAAAGCCGCCCTTGACAGGATAAACAAAATAACTGAAGTCCCCGAAGAGGGTAAGGTCTACAAGGGCATTGTTAAATCCATCGTTTCTTTCGGGGCATTTATCGAAATTCTTCCCGGGAAAGAGGGTTTACTCCATATCTCGGAGATTGACTGGAAGCGAATTGAGAAAGTGGAAGATGTTTTAAAAGACAGGCAGGAGGTTGAGGTAAAGCTGATCAGCATTGACAGGGATGGTAAATTTAAACTTTCCATGAAAGCTTTACTGCCCAGGCCCGAGAGAAGCTCTCATAATGATCAGCCAAGGGGAAGAGAGAACAACTAATCCCCGGGCCGTTTGACCCGCTGTAGTTTTCATTAACCTTTATGGATTATAATTATATTGTTATTGAAGGAAACATTGGTGCCGGAAAAACATCCCTTGCCCGGATGATTGCTCATAAACACAATACCGATATCATCCTTGAACAATATGCCGACAATCCATTTCTGCCAAAATTCTATAAGGATCCCGGAAGATATTCCTTTTCCCTGGAAATGTCCTTTCTGGCAACAAGATATCACCAGCTTTCCGCTGATTTGCAAAGGAAAAAAACGCCCCAGGTAGTTGCCGATTATGCCATCTCAAAATCATGGGTATTTTCCAGGACCACCTTGCAACCGGATGAATTTAAACTGTATCAGCAGCTATTTGATATAATCAGCAGCCAGTTGCCAACACCTGACCTTTATGTTTACCTTTATTTGCCTGCTGATCAGCTGCTTAAAAACATTCAAAGCAGGGGAAGAGAATATGAAGTAAATATAACATGTGACTATCTCGAACATATTCATCAAAACTATGTGATGTACCTGAAATCAAGAAAAGACATGAGAATACTCTATATTGACCGGTCAAACATTGATTTTATAGGGAATCCCAAGGATTTTGATAAACTGGAAGAAATAATTTTTAATGAAACCTATGATTATGGTATTTCAAAGGTCCGAATACCCTAATATACAAGGGTATTTTCTATTCAAACTATTTTTTAATATAAAAAAACATTGTTAAGTTTGTATTTACTATACCTATTAGCAAGAATTAATTTAAACTAACAACCAAGTAATTATGAGAAAAATTAAAATCCTAGCATCTCTGTTTGTCGCCGTCTTACTCATAGTGAGTTGCGGTGGGCCACAGAAAATGGCTGACAATGCATCACTGGTCAAATATACAGTGACACCTGATCCACTTGAAACCCATGGTGGCAAGGTTGCCCTAACTATTGATGTAAAATATCCGGAAAAGTATTTCCATAAAAAAGCTATTGTTGTTGCAACTCCTTTCATGAAGTATGAAGGTGGTGAAACCGATCTCGAACCTGAAACACTTCAAGGTGAAGCAGTTGAGGATAATTTCAAAGTCATTTCATATACTACAGGAGGTAGTTTTAAATATGAAACCACCTTTGATTATGCCGATGAAATGATGTTATCAGAATTGTTTGTCAGGGGAGATGCCACGGTAGGGAGTAAGAAAGTAGCCCTTCCACCCGTAAAGATCGCAGATGGTATTATTACTACTCCTCTGCTCGTGAAAATTGATCCAAGACCAATCTTTTTCGGCGATAATTTCAAACGGATTGTCCCTGAAACTTATCAGGCCGATATCCATTATGTGATTAACAGGTACGATGTTAGGAACTCAGAGTTGAAACAGGATGACATTATAGGAATGCAGGATTTCATCAACACTGCCAATAAAAATGATAGAATTGATATGAAGGGAATTGGTATTTCTGCATATGCTTCGCCGGACGGAGCCGAAGATCTGAATACAAAACTGTCAGCTAACAGGGAAACTTCGGCAAACAGGTACCTGAAAAATACTCTTAAAAAATCAAAAGTCGAAATTCCTGAAGATAAAGAATTCTTCTCTCTTATGTCTACTCCGGAAGACTGGGATGGATTTAAGAAGTTAATGGAGGAAAGTACTATTACCGATAAGGATCTCATCCTTCGTGTTCTTTCAATGTATTCAGATCCCGTCGTCAGGGAAAAGGAGATCAGGAACATTTCCGCTGCCTTTGAGGAAATCAAAGTTCAGATCCTGCCCAAACTTCGCCGGTCACATTTCGCCGTTAATGTTGAGAAAGTTGGATACTCTGATGAAGAGTTGGCTGAATTAGTAAAAAATGACATAGACACACTCAATCTTGAGGAATTGCTTTATTCTGCCAATCTTTTCAAGGACCTCAACACGAAACTTGCTTGTTATAAGCAAGCAGTTAAAATCGCTCCGAAGTGCATAAGAGCACATAACAATCTTGCTTGTGTACTGATTAAGCAGGGTGATCTTACCGGTGCTAAGAAGTCATTAGCGACTGCTCAGGAGATAAAGGACCATAATATTATTAAAAACAATCTCGGTGTGATCGCAATGCTTGAAAAAGATATCGAGAAAGCTGAAGAACTCTTTACTTCAGCCATGGGAGCCGGAGAAGAAGTTAATTACAACCTTGGTATGATAAAAATCATCCAGGGTGATTATGAAGCTGCTCAAAACTATTATGGTGGAACAGTCAGCAGTAATTCAGCCCTTGCTAAATTGTTACTTGGCTCATACGGACAGGCTATCGAAGTCATTGATCAAATTGAAGAGCCAACTGGTACAGCTTTTTACGTGAAGGCTGTAGCCGGTGCAAGGGATGGTAATCCTGAAATAGTATTCAATGCACTGAGAACTGCCGTTGCCAAGGAACCTAAGCTCAAGGCACGTGCCGTAAAGGACCTGGAATTCAGCCAGTGGTTTGAGGATGCTGCATTTAAAGAGATCGTTCAATAATTACTTGGGATATATCTGCAAAAGCGGACCGGGTAAAAGCGGTCCGCTTTTTTTTCTACATGTGCCTGCCGGAAGCAGTCACATGTATTTTTTTATACTGCTGGAATACATGCCATAAAATAATTCCAACACTAACCGATATATTGAGTGAATGCTTGGTCCCAAACTGCGGTATATCCACACTAACATCTGCCTGGTTCACAATATCCTGGTCAACCCCCCTGACTTCATGTCCGAATACAAACGCATACATCCGTTCAGGTTCGATAAAAAATTCGTTTAACGGTATGCTTTCTTCGGTTTGTTCAATGGCAACGATGAAGTGATTTTTTTGCTTCAGCTCATCCATTGCAAGCCCCGTTTCCTTCATGTATTTCCAATCGACAGAATCTGTGGAGCCCAATGCTGTTTTATGAATATCCTTATGGGGAGGGGTGGCAGTAATTCCACATAAATATATCTGATCTATAAGGAAAGCATCTGCTGTCCTGAAAACCGATCCTATATTATTCAGGCTCCTGACATTGTCAAGGACAATGGAAAATGGAGATTTACCTGCCTTCTTAAAATCCTCCAGGCTTAACCTACTCAGCTCACTGTTTTTCAGCTTCCTCATCAATTCAATTACATCAATAGCATTAAAGATTGCTGAAGTTAAAAAAAAATAGATAATTTCGTTAGTTACAAAATCTCAAAATTCAATCCCATGAATATTCATGAATACCAGTCAAAAAGCATACTGAAACAGTTCGGAGTGCCCGTGCCGGAAAGCGCAGTAGTGTCTGCTCCGGATGAGGCAGTTAATGCCGCACGTCAGATCCAGGAATCCATGGGCAACAATACATGGGCCGTGAAAGCCCAGATCCATGCCGGGGGAAGAGGGAAAGGCGGAGGTGTGAAGATCGCCAAATCTTTGGATGAAGTAAAAAAGTTTTCCGGTGAGATCATTGGCATGAACCTGGTTACCCACCAGACAGGTCCGGAAGGTAAAAAGGTCAACAAATTACTGATTGAACAGGGTATTTATTATCCTGGTCCGGATGAAATAAAGGAATACTATATCAGTGTTCTGCTGAACCGTGCTACAGGCCGGAATATCATCATGTACTCTACCGAAGGAGGTATGGATATCGAGTCAGTGGCTGAAAAAACACCTCATCTTATTTTTCGGGAAGAGATTGATCCGGCCGTGGGAATGCAATCGTTCCAGGCACGGAACATCGCATTTAACCTGAAATTGTCGGGTGATGCCTTCAAGCGAATGACACGATTTGTGATGGCCCTTTATAATGCATACATTGGTTCGGATGCCTCCTTGATTGAGATAAATCCTGTGATCAAAACCTCTGATAACCAGGTTCTTGCTGCAGATGCGAAAATCAACCTGGATGACAATGGATTGTTCCGGCATCCCGATTATTCAGAAATGCGTGATATTACCGAGGAAGATCCGGCCGAAGTCGAGGCAGGAAAATATCACCTGAATTTTGTTAAACTGGATGGCAATGTAGGATGTATGGTAAATGGGGCAGGACTGGCAATGGCAACCATGGATATTATTAAATTATCAAAAGGCGAACCGGCCAATTTTCTTGATGTCGGTGGTACTGCCAATGCAGAAACTGTGGAAGCGGGATTCCGGATCATCCTGAAGGATCCTAATGTTAAGGCCATATTGATCAATATTTTCGGAGGCATTGTAAGGTGCGACCGTGTAGCGCAGGGTGTGGTAGATGCTTATAAATCTATTGGCGATATCAGGATCCCGGTTATCGTCCGGCTGCAGGGCACCAATGCAAAAGAGGCGAAGACGCTCATCGATAAATCAGGATTGAAGGTCTCGTCGGCAATAACCTTAAAAGAAGCTGCCAATTTGGTTAGAGAATCTGTTTGAGGAACAGAGCCTTCCAGTCGGCAATCACCAGTAACCAGCCTTCGGATCCTGAATTTCAACTCCAACACCCACGGCCTCCGGTCACATATTACCAGTCACTGTTTACCGATCACCAAGAATTCCTACACGGCGATGGGATCCATCGCAGAAAGGCTTATTATTCGATCCCCCGCACCGGCATAAAAAAACTTTGTCGGGGGCTTCCATCCGCACTCCGCCAGGACCTTTTAATATAAAATTTCCACTTACCTGCAACGGGCCATTTTTTAATACCCGGAATTCCGTTTTACCTGACTTTTTCATTGTCTATTAATCACATACGTCACTGAAACTGATTTTCCTGTGTGTTCCATCACAGAAAGGCATGCTGTCAGATTGGCCACACCGGCAGAATGATGTAATGGTCATTTTCTTCAATTCATTCCCTTCTCCATCGAGGAAGCGGCCATGGATTACGCGGTCATAACCT